>JBAVQC010000114.1:0-7274 GCA_049693715.1 Acidobacteriaceae bacterium
CCATAATCTTGGGTATCCGTCTCCCAGCCCTTCCGGGCTGGGCTGACGTTTGGCCCCGGCCCTACGGGCCTGTTTCAGTTCTGCGATTTGTTTCCGCGTTCTCACGCACGCTCTTTAGCCCATCATAGTTTCAAGTAGTTACGGCAGGACTAGAAGTCGGGCCCTGATACAAAGGAGGTTCTTCAGCAGCCTGTTCTGGGCTGTACATTAAAAAAGATGCAATGATCAAGGGCTTTAGAGGCTGCGGAAGTGTCCGCCTTTGGGGTGGAAGTGTGCGCCCTAGGCGCCCTATGCGCACTTTGGGTGAAGCCCAGTACCGCTTCATGGAGCAGGAAGCGGAGGCGTGAAGGGCACCCAGAAGGTAAACGTTGACCCCTGATCGCGATGGCTGACCACTTCGATGCCCCCGCTATGCGCACGGAGAATCGCCCTGGCAATGGCCAAACCCATTCCCGTGCCCTGTAAGAGCCGGTGACGGGTGCCGCGGTAAAACTTGTCGAAAATGTAGGCCTGCTCGGCGTCATCGATGCCCTGCCCCTGGTCGGTGATGCTAACCCGCAGGCGGTCGGCTTCGAGCACAGCCCCGATCCGCACCGGCGAGCCGGCAGGTGAGTAGCGAGCCGCATTCTCCAGCAAATGGCGGAGCACACGGCGGATCAGTTCCCGGTCAAGCGAGATTGGGGGCATGGCCGGTGGCAGCTCTACCGTCACCGGGCGGGCGCGCAGCAGTGCGCGGCAATCTTCCAGCGCCAACTCGATCACCTCGTGCAACCGCTGCGGTTTCCATCGCACTTCAATGCCGTCGGTATCGAGCTGGGCCATTTCCACGGCTTGACCGATCAGCCGGTCGAGCCGCGCGCTCTCCTCATCGAGAATGGCGTACATCTCGCGGCGCTGGCTTTCTTCGAGCGCGGGCTGCGACAACAGGCTGGTCGCTGCCGCTCGTATGCCGGTCAGCGGTGTCCGCAGTTCATGGGTCACGGAGTCGAGCAATGCACTGCGCAAACGCTCTCCCTCGCGCGCCGCTTCCACCCGGCTGAAACGATCGAGCGCCGCGGCGCGCTCCAAAGCAATGGCAAGCAAGCCGCCGATGGCGTCATACAATCCGTCGGAATACCCCGCCTTGGTCATGGCAATGGATCCTCTGGCGCGCATGCCCAGCACCAGGGGAACGAGGCACACGCCGTCGATTCGCGGCCGCGGAGCATCGGGAGAACGCGCCGCGGCGCGCAGCTCGTTCAGGGAAATAAACGTCCGCCCCGGGTCAGACGAGTACGCGGTATCGTTTCCAGTGAGGTACAGGGTGACTGCGTCGAAGGCGAAGATGGAGGCCACCACCTGGGGCGCGTGGCTGGCCACGTCGTGCAGGTTCTCCTCCATCAACAGCTGGTTGCTGAATTCGTAAAGCCGCTCCATCTCGGCGCGCCGGCCTTCACTCAACTCGGTCTGCCGCCGTTCGTTTTCGGAAAGCTTGCTGATAAAAACGGCGGATGCGAGGAACGAAAACAGCGCGATCCAGTTCTGTGGATCGGCAATGGTGAAGCTGCCAATCGGAGGCAGAAAAAAGAAGTTATAGAGCAGCGTGCAGCCGATGGCAAGAGACACCGAATACACCAGCCCCCAACGAAACGCCGCCACCTGCACCATCACCAGGAAGGTGAGGGCTACGGTGGTCTGGTTTACATGGAGTATTCTGCGATAGACCGACACCACCAGCAGGGCGGCCGAGGTCATCGCCGCGTAACGAAAGACGAGCGCCCGAGGCCGGGAAAGAGGCATCAGTGGCGATCATATCGTAGCCTTGCCTGGGCAAAAGGATACAGATGGCAGAACGAGTTCTGGTGGTCGACGACGAGACCCAGATTACGCGTGTGTTGCGCACCGCGCTCACCGCTCAGGGGTACGATGTTCGCGCCGCCAATGATCCAGAAGAAGCCCTTCGTTTGTTTGAGGAGTGGAGTCCGGACCTGATGGTGACCGACCTGATGATGCCGGGCATGAGTGGAGTCGACCTTTGCCGGCGGGTACGCAGCAAGTCCGCGACACCCATCATCGTGTTGTCGGTGCGCGATCAGGAACGATCCAAGGTAGAGGCGCTCGATGCGGGCGCCGACGACTACGTGACCAAACCGTTCAGCATTCAGGAGCTACTGGCAAGGGTACGGGCGCATTTGCGGCGAGCGCCGGAACGCGCGGTTGACGCGCCCATCGAGATTGGCGATTTTGTCATCGATGCCGGGGCGCATACGGTTACCGTGGGGGGCAAGAGCCTGCATCTGACGCCAACGGAGTTCGATCTGCTGCTCTTCATGGCGCGCAACGCGGGCAAAGCTCTTACCCATCGCGCTTTGCTCACCGCCGTATGGGGAGGGCAGTCCGCACACCAGCCGGAATACCTGCGCGTGTTTATCGGTCAACTCCGCCGCAAACTCGAAGCCGAAGGGCCCCGCCAATACATTCAGACGGAGCCGTGGGTGGGCTATCGGTTTTTGCCGGAGGGTGTGCCGGAATAGAGATGTAAAGGACACATCGCCGATTTTGAAAAACATTTCCAGGAAGGGACCGCGCCCTCATCTTTATGAATTCCTTATGCCTCGCTTACACCCCTCTTAGTAGGCCACTGTTCGAATTGAATCTATGCAGGACCTCCTGATGGTCGTGTTGACAATTATTTTCTTTGCCGTCGCGCTGCTCTACGTTCGCGGCTGCGAGAAGTTGAGGTAAAGGCCGAAATGTCCCATACCACGGTGATCGTGCTGCTCATTACGGTTGCGACCCTGATCTACCTGGTGGTCACGCTCCTGTATCCGGAGAAATTTTAAAGATGACCGCGAACGGTTGGCTGCAGTTTGTCGCGTTCCTCGCCGTGCTGCTCCTTCTCATGCGGCCTTTGGGACTCTATATCGCGCACGTGGTCCAAGGTGAAAAGACCTTTCTCGATCCGCTCCTGCGACCGGTTGAAAAGTTCATCTACCGGGCTTGCGGAGTCCACGCAGAACAGGAGATGAGCTGGCAACAGTACTCCGCGGCGATGTTGATCGTCAGCTTCGTTTCTCTCCTTCTGACTTACCTGATCGAACGGGTACAAGGCCTGCTGCCATGGAATCCACAGCATCTGGCCGGCGTCTCCCCGGCACTCGCCTTCAACACCGCTGTCTCCTTCACCACCAACACCAACTGGCAGTCCTATACGCCGGAAACCACCATGAGCTATTTCACCCAGATGGTGGGGCTCGCGTATCACAACTTTTTGAGCGCGGCCATCGGCATCGCGGTCGCGGTCGCCCTGGTCCGCGGCATCGCCCGTAAGCGATCAAGCACCATCGGCAATTTCTGGGTGGATACCACGCGCGTCATCCTGTGGATTCTGTTGCCGATCTGCCTCGTGGTTGCGCCCGTACTGATCGGCCAGGGTGTCATACAAAATCTCAAACCCTATACCACCGTCACCACCGTGCAGCACGGCGCCCAATCCCTGGCCCAGGGACCGGTAGCCTCACAGGAAGTGATTAAGGAACTAGGCACCAACGGCGGCGGCTTCTTCAGCGCCAACAGTGCCCACCCTTTTGAAAATCCCTCCCCCTTCAGCAACTTCATCGAGATGGAGCTGATCTTGCTGATCCCCGCGGCGCTGACCGTCACCCTGGGAAAGATGACCGGTTCTTCCGGCCACGGCTGGGCGGTTTTTTCCGCCATGGTCATTCTTTTTGTCGCCGCCTACACCGTTTGCTACTGGGCTGAGTCGCAACCACACCCCCTGCTGCACGGGGTCGACCAAAAGACCACGCTGATCAATTCCGGCGCCAATATGGAAGGCAAGGAAGTGCGCAACGGCATCTCGCAATCCGCGCTCTTTGCCACCGCCACTACCGACACCAGCTGCGGCGCGGTGAACTCCGCGCACGACTCTTTCACCCCGCTCGGCGGCATGGTGCTGATGGTCAACATCATGTTGGGCGAGGTGGTCTTTGGCGGTGTGGGCTCGGGGCTCTACGGGATGCTGATCTTCGTCGTGCTGTCGGTCTTTATAGCCGGGTTGATGGTCGGCCGAACTCCGGAATATCTGGGCAAGAAAATCGAAAGCTATGACGTGAAGCTGGCGATGCTCTTTGTGCTCATTTTTCCCCTGATCATCCTGGTGATGTCCGCGATTGCCGTGCTTTATCCAGTCGCGCTCGCCAGCCTCACCAACAATGGGCCTCATGGCTTTTCCGAGATCCTTTATTCCTACCTGTCGACTGCGGGCAACAACGGTTCCGCCTTCGGTGGCCTGAGCACCAACACCAATTGGTACAACCTGACGCTCGCATTCAACATGCTCGCTGGCCGCTTCTTCATGAAGGTGCCCATGCTGGCCCTGGCCGGCAACCTGGCACAAAAGAAGAGCGTTCCCCCTTCATCGGGAACATTCCCCGTGAACACGGCCTTGTTCACCGTGCTGTTGGTGGGAGTCATCCTGATCGTCGGCGCACTGACCTTCTTTCCCGCGCTCAGCCTCGGGCCCATCCTCGAGCACCTGCTGCTGCATGCAGGAAAAACTTTTTAACGCGGAGAACGGAGAAACGACATGGCAGAAAAACAAAGTCTCTGGAATCCCGCAATCCTTCGTCAATCGACGCTGGATTCATTTCGCAAGCTCGACCCGCGCCTGATGGTGAAGAACCCCGTCATGCTGGTGGTGGAAATCGGCAGCGTGCTCACCACTGCCCTGCTGATACAAGGGGTCCTCACTCACCAGGGCAGCTTTGCGTTCAACCTGCAGATCACCCTGTGGCTGTGGTTCACGGTGCTGTTTGCAAATTTCGCCGAAGCCATGGCGGAAGGCCGCGGGAAGGCCCAGGCCGACACTCTGCGCAAGGCCAAAGGCGAGACCATGGCCGTTCGCCTGAAGAGTGAAAGCAAAGATGCAGAACGCGAGCAGGTTTCCAGTGCCGCCTTACGCAGCGGCGACATCATCTACGTCGAAGCCGGTCTCCATATTCCCGGAGATGGAGAAGTCATCGACGGAGTAGCCTCGGTCGATGAGTCAGCCATCACGGGAGAATCCGCGCCCGTAATCCGTGAATCCGGGGGCGATCGTTCCGCAGTCACTGGCGGAACAAAAGTGCTCTCCGACTGGATCATCGTCAGAATCACTTCCAATCCCGGCGAGACGTTTCTGGATCGCATGATCGCCCTGGTCGAAGGAGCCCAGCGGCAGAAGACGCCCAATGAAATTGCCCTGAGCATTCTGCTCTCCGGGCTCACGATCATCTTTCTGCTGGCAGTGGCTACGCTGCAGCCCATCGCTATCTATTCGCAAGCGCCGCAGACCATATTCGTACTGGTGTCTCTGCTGGTCTGCCTGATTCCCACCACCATCGGAGGTCTACTCTCCTCCATCGGGATCGCGGGCATGGACCGCCTGGTGCAGTACAACGTGCTAGCCATGTCGGGCCGCGCGGTCGAAGCGGCGGGAGACGTCGATACTCTCCTGCTGGATAAGACCGGCACCATCACCCTGGGCAACCGGCAGGCAACCGAGTTTATTCCCGCGCCCAACATCAGCGCGGAGCGGCTGGCGGACGCGGCACAACTTTCTTCCTTTTCCGATGAGACGCCGGAAGGCCGCTCGATTGTCGTGTTGGCTAAGGAAAACTTCGGAATGCGCGGTCGCGATCTCACTGCCCTGCACGCCGAGTTCGTCCCTTTCAGCGCACAGACCCGCATGTCCGGAGTCAATTTCGCCGGCCACGTCATTCGCAAAGGCTCGGTCGACGCCATCACGCGCTTTCTGGTCGAACAAGGATCGAACTTGCCGCAGAAGGTACGCGAAAGCGTGGAACAGGTTGCCGGCATGGGCGGCACTCCGCTGGTAGTGGCAGAGAACGCCACCGCCCTGGGTGTGATCTACCTCAAAGACATCGTCAAAGGCGGATTGAAGGAGAGACTCGCGATGCTGCGCGAAATGGGTATCCGCAGCATCATGATCACGGGCGACAATCCCCTGACCGCGGCTGTCATCGCGCGTGAGGCAGGCGTCGACGACTTTCTCGCCGAAGCAAAACCAAAAGACAAGATGGACCTGATCCGCCGCGAACAGGCGAAGGGAAAGCTGGTCGCGATGACGGGCGACGGCACCAACGATGCGCCGGCGCTGGCCCAGGCAGATGTGGGGGTGGCCATGAACTCCGGCACCCAGGCGGCCAAGGAAGCCGGCAACATGGTCGATCTGGACTCGAATCCTACCAAGCTGATTGAAATTGTGCAGATCGGCAAGCAGTTGCTCATGACGCGCGGGGCTCTCACCACCTTTTCGATTGCCAATGACGTCGCCAAGTATTTCGCGATTATTCCGGCCATGTTCGCCGGGGTCTTTCCGGTGTTGAATCAGCTCAACGTCATGCACCTGAGTACGCCTCACTCGGCGATTCTGTCCGCGGTGATCTTCAACGCATTGATTATTGTCGCCTTGATTCCGTTAGCGCTGCGCGGGGTGGCGTATCAACCGCGATCAGCGCAGGCATTGTTGCGGCGGAATCTTCTGGTCTACGGAGTGGGCGGGGTGATCGTTCCCTTCATCGGCATCAAACTGATCGACCTTTGTTTGACTGGCTTGGGCTTGTCCTGAGCGGAGTTTCTATGCTGCGCAATGAATTCATGATCGCCGTTCGCTTTACCCTGGTCACCGCGGTGGTGGTGGGCATCCTTTATCCGCTGGCGGTGACCGGCATCGGGCACTTAGCGTTTCCCCACCAGGCCGACGGAAACTTGATTGTCGCCAACGGCCAGGTGACAGGCTCGCGGCTGATCGGCCAGAACTTTACCGGGGATCAGTATTTTCATGGACGCCCGTCGGCCGCCGGCAACGGTTACGACGCCACCTCGTCGGGTCCCTCGAACTACGCTGCGTCGAACCAGAAGCTGATCAGCAGGATCGACGGCGACGTAGCGCACTATGCCGCAGAGAATAAGGGCCAGCCGGTCCCCATCGATCTGGTGACCACCTCCGGTTCTGGTCTGGACCCCGACATTTCCCCTGCTGCGGCCATGTTTCAATCGCCCCGGGTGGCAAATGCCCGGCATCTGCCAGTGGCAACGGTGCGCGCCCTGGTAGAACGCCGCGTGGAGCGACGTCAGTTCGGTTTCATGGGAGAAGAGCGGGTGAACGTCTTATTGCTCAACATGGATCTGGATGGGATCGCGCAGTAGGGACGAAAACATTTCCACGAAGGGTCCGTAGAACCGCAGGTCCCTCCGCTCCGCTTCGCTCCGGTCGGGATGACAAGGGGGAG
>JBAVQC010000115.1:0-4001 GCA_049693715.1 Acidobacteriaceae bacterium
GGCGGCACGGCAGCGGGCGTCGCGGCCAGCCTGGGAGAGTCCGGCCTGGGCACCGACACCGGCAACTCCATTCGGGGCCCATCCGCCCACAACGACCTGGTGGGCATCCGCCCGACCATCGGGCTGACCAGCCGCGCAGGCATCATTCCCCTGTTTGCGCATAACGATATAGGCGGCCCGATGGCGCGCACCGTGGCCGATGCCGCTGCCCTGCTGACCGTGGTCGTTGGACCGGATCCAGCCGATCCAGTGACCCAACTCGATGCCGATCGTCCCCCGGTTAACTACTCCCGTTTTCTCGACCGGCATGGTCTGCGCGGCGCACGGATCGGCGTCTTTCGCCAGTATTTCAACGATGCGAACACCGACCCGGAAGTGAAGGCCGTGACCGAGGAGGCGCTCCACGTCTTGCAGCGGGAAGGCGCGGTGCTGGTCGATCCATTTTCCATTCCGGACTACGATGCGATGGAAAAGAAGCTCGACTGCGGCGACTTCCAGGCGGACCTGAATGCCTACCTGGCGAAGCATCCCAACGCACCCTATCACGATCTGGCTTCGATCGTGGAATCAGGTTTATACCTTCCATACATCGAAGATGAAATCCGCGGTGCTGTTGCTGCGCCTAAAGCCGATGACCGGCGAACACCCTGCCAGGACGTTTACCACGACCCGCCAAAGATTGCGTTTCGCAACGCGGTGCTCAAGGCCATGGCCACCGATCATCTCGATGCCATCGTGTATCCCACCTGGAGCAATCCCCCGCGTAAAGTGGGAGACGTCACCAGCCCCGCGGGCGATAACAGCCAGGTGCTCTCACCCCAGACTGGGTTTCCCGCGATGACTGTTCCCATGGGCTTCACCCACGGCATGTTGCCGGCGGGGCTAACGTTTCTCGGGCCGGCGTTCAGCGAGTCGACGCTCATCCGTTATGCTTATGATTTTGAGCAGACCACGCGGCAGCGCAAGGATCCACCACTCTTTCCTGCATTGCCCTAACCTGCGTAACCACCTGGAGACGACCGATGGTGAAATCTTTTGCCTGTATTTTTGTAGTGTCCTGTTCGATCGTTGCGTACTCGCAGACGGCGCCCGCGAAGCTTGAGCCGACGGAGCACACATTCGTGATCCACAATTTTCGTACCGAGAGCGGGGTCACGCTGCCCGAGGCGAAGATTGTCTACGGCACTTACGGGCACCTGAACGCGGCTGGAGACAACGCCGTTCTTCTACCGTCACACTACATGGCGGATATGCGTGGTTATGGTTTTCTCATCGGACCCGGCAAGGCGCTCGACCCGGAGCGACAGTTTCTCGTTACCTCTGAGTTGTTTGGCAACGGGCGCTCATCGTCGCCCAGCAATACGCCGGAACCTTTTCATGGTCCGCGCTTCCCGGTGACGACCATCCGCGACAATGTGGCAGCGGTGCATGAGTTGTTGACGCGGGAACTGGGAGTGCGGCACCTCCAAGCCGTAATCGGGTTTTCGATGGGCGCGCAACAGGCTTTTCAATGGGCCGTTTCGTATCCGGATTACATGGACCGCATCGTGGCCACTTCGGGAACGGCAAAGACCTACGGCCACGGCATCGTGCGCCTGGAGAGTGAAATCACCGCGCTCACCACGGACGAAGCCTTTAAGGGTGGCGACTACAAGGAAGAACCCGTGAAGGGCATCCAGGCATTTTCCCTGGTCTGGACCGCGTGGCTCTTTTCTCAGGAGTGGTGGCGTCAGGAACTATGGAAAACCGAGGAGCCTGCGGGAACTACCTTCGCGCAGGTGGTGGATCACTACAAAACGAATTTCATTCCCGGCGCCGACGCGAATAATCTCATTCTGCAAATGCACACCTGGGAACAACACGACGTCGGAGGCACTCCCGGCTTCCGCGGAGATGTGCAGAAAGCGCTGGGATCGATCAAGGCGCAGGTGCTTTATATGCCGTCGGCGACCGACCTGTATTTCCCAGTCACCGATGCCCGCTATGAAGCGCCGTTTATCTCCCACTGCACACTGGAACCCATCCCTTCACTTTGGGGACATCCTGCGGGGGCCGGTGCAAGCCCGGCAGACGAAAAATTTCTCAACGAAAATATCGCTGCCTTTCTTAGAGGCGAACCGCTGCACCCATAAGTGTGGCTAAATGCGGCCATGAGCGTCGATAGGATGCTTCGAGCTTTTCTTGTAAAGCAGCCCAGTAAGGTCTTCATTATCGGCCGGAATGGCCCAACAGAGCAGATACCCGTTCGGTGCTGGCGTGCGCCCAGGGAGTAGTGGATGCCCACCCCAATAGCAAAACCCCAGCGCCGCAACCAGTCATGATCCACCAGATGGGATGGGTCGCCTGGGTGAAATCTGATCCCTTTGCGCGACTGGCGGTTACCACTGTGCCGGCCACCGCAACCCCGAGCGCCGCGCCCACTTGCCGGCCGGTGGAAGCTATCGCCGCAGCCACCCCAGCTTGCGATAGGGGCATGCCGGCAACCGCATTGTTGGTGATCGCAGGGTTCACCATACCAAGACCGACACCGAACAACACGTAGACAACCATAATGAAAACTATCGGAGTGCTGACACTCAGGCCGGTGAGCATCCACGCGCTCAGCAGAAAACCCGCGCCCGCGGCCAACAACGAGGGACGTGGGCCATGGTGGGCCACCAGCCTGCCGGAAAGCGGCGCACACACCATCATGGCGACAGCCAATGGCAGCGTGCAAAGCCCGGTATGAAAGGCTGACAAACCTCGAACCTCTTGCAGGTACAGAGCATTGAGGAAGAGAAAACCCGCGAACGAAGCGAAGGCGCATACCGCCAGCAGGGTGGCACTGCTGAAAGGCACACTATGAAAAAAGCGAAGGTCTAACAAAGGCTGCTTCGAACGCGGCTCGTAGAAGAGGAAGAGCACCAGCGCCGTGCCCGAAGCCGCAAACAAACCGAGAATACGTGCGGAGTGCCAACCAGCATGCGGACCTTCAATGACCGCATAAGTCAGCGATGCCAGGCCTACCACGACGAGAAGTTGGCCAACCGGATCGAAGGCACGGGCACGCGGCGCTTTTGACTCGGGGACGAACCGCGCAGCCAGTACCACGGCCGTAAGGCAGATAGGCAGGTTGATCCAGAAGATCGAGCGCCAGCCCACCGATTGCGTCAACGCGCCGCCAATGAGCGGACCGAGCGCCAGCGAAGCGCCGGCCACCGCACCCCACACACCCACCGCGCGGGCCCTGGCCCGGGGTTCAGGAAATGCATTGGCAATAATGGAGAGCGCCACCGGGTTGAGCATGGAAGCGCCCAGCCCCTGAAGGGCGCGGAAAGCAACGAGTTGGCTGATGCTGTGCGCCAGGCTACAAAGCAGCGACCCGGCGGTAAAGAGGAGAAGCCCAAACTGGAAGACACGCCGGCGGCCGACACGATCTGAAATGGAGCCTGCGAGCATGAGCAGGCTGGCAACCACCAGCGTATATGCGTCAAGGATCCATTGCAGCCCGGATACCGTCGCACGGAGATCGTGTTGAATCGCCGGCAACGCTACATTAACGATGGTCACGTCCATGCCAACCACCAGCAGGCTCATGCAGCAGATGGCCAGAATAAGGTTGGGATGGGTCGGTTTCCTGGCGACGCCGGCTCCTGTGGCCGCGCCGTCTCTAACCATGGGTAACGTCGTCGGTGTGGGTTTTTCAGCCAAGGGGACTCTAGCAGCTTTGGATGCAACACCGGCGAAACGGATTCCGATCAGAGGGCGCAAATTTGGAGAATGGCTGCGCCTGTTGATCATGCAGCGTCCCTTGCAGTCAAATTCGATGTAACCGGTATTTGATAGACTTGGCTACGTAACTTGCACCCAGGCATCGCCTAAGCGGGATCCACGCACGATTCACGCTGTCTTTGCGTTGTGCCCTTCGACCAATGGTTCCCATCCCACAAAAGTGAGTGGCTTCACTTCGAATGGCCATCACAGGGTACAACTGCGAAACAACACGATCCACGCAAGGCGTA
>JBAVQC010000116.1:0-28080 GCA_049693715.1 Acidobacteriaceae bacterium
GGTGGCTCCTTAGGGTTTGAAAGAGAAGTCAGGCTGTGCGGGGGAACAGAGTGATTGCTTATTCTTGGACAGGGATCGGGTGTGATACCGGACAAGGTAAGTTGTCCTTAACTACCGACAACTGCCGGACAAGGGAACGGACGCGCGCGAATCTGATCCTTGCCGAAATCGTCTTCTTATGGGTTAGATTCAGCGCTCTGGAGTAAAGTGTTGCCGCGCAGACTCTTTTGTCACACCGATGGTTATCGTTTTGGGAGGTTACTTCTGGTCAGAAGTATTCCTACGAGGGGATGGCTTTATGATCTTTGGTCCGGGCTGGCATGCCGCGTTGCAGAACGATTCGATCAGGGATTCTCACCGGGGCTAAACAGGCTGCGGAAAAACTCGAGTTCTTTGAAGGGGACAGCCTTCAGAGTTTGCGTGAGAACTCCCCCATTGTGTCGTCCCTTCGGGACTCGATTTGCGTGAAATCCTACCCGGCACTCCCGTGCCGGGCTATAGATTGTCCCGTCCCTTCGGGACTGACGGAGTCTAACCCTAAAGAAAATCCGGTGCAAAGCAGCGGACTGGAGCCGACGTATCAGCACGCCTGCGCCGTGGCAGCCGCCAAGGTCCTCGCGGCTGGAGCCGGATTTCGAAGAAAGCAGCCGGCAAGACAACACGTATCTCTCCGAACTGATCGAAGCCCAGTTCTCTTGCCTCGAAATCCTATCGGCGTTTCGCAAAATACATAATACGTACACCGGGGCTTACAAAGCACGAGCTTCTGCGCTTCCGCTCGCGAACATTAAGGTTTGCTTATCTTCAGGTTTTGGAGCGAGAACCGTCGTAGGCTGGCTTGTGAGCATATTGGCCAGCATGAAGAAGCGCGGCGTGCTCAGAGATGCTACGCACCTCTCCATCGGACAGGGTTTCCGGCTGATCATTCAGGCGGCGTACTTTGTTCTGATCGCGCGATCACTGGGCCCGGACGCCTACGGCGCGTTCGTGACGGTGGTAGCCATGGCTGCTCTCCTGGGACCATTCTCGGGGCTCGGCACCGCCAATCTATTCGTCAAGAATGTGCGCTCAGGGAAACGGGCAGCCGCGAGCTGCTGGGGTAACGGGATCCTGCTTACTGTGCTCTCGGGGAGTTTGCTCTGCTGTCTTGGGGTGGGACTGAGCGCGCTACTGCACCTGAAGACAGTACCTTTGGTGGTTACAATCGTTTGCGTTGCCGACCTGGTCCTGCTCAAGGTGACGGAACTGGCGGCGTTCGGCTTTGCCGCCATGGACCGGATGAAGCAAACCTCGATTCAAAACGTGGTGGTCAGTTTGTTGCGGCTCAGCGGCATTATCGCTTTGGTAGTTACTGTGCATCCAGTTACTCTCGATCTCTGGGCGCTCACCTACCTGCTGACGACTCTACTGGGTACGTTGTATGCATTGATCAAGGGAGGACAACTGTGGGGACGCCCGGTGGTTGATTGGCGGGCGCTGGGGGAAGATGCCGCGGAGGGCGTGTTCTTTAGCGTTGCCGGCTCGGCGACAACGATCTACAACGACATCGACAAGATCATGTTGAGCAGGCTGGCGGACCTGGCCGCCACCGGGGTGTACGGCGCCGCTTACCGGGTGATCGACGTAACCATGACCCCCGTGCGCTCGCTGGCGGCTGCTGCTTATCCGCAATTCTTTCGCCAAGGCGTGGATGGGATGATTCGGACCTATCCTTACGCACTATCACTGATCGCAAAGACCTCGATCTATGGCGCGGTGGCTTCCGCGGGGCTGTGGCTGACGGCTCCCATCCTGCCCCACATCCTGGGAAACCAGTACCAGGCCGTGGTTCCCGCGGTGCGTTGGCTGGCACTCATTCCCTTGCTGCGTTGTATCCACTCCTTCATGGCAGATGCCCTTTCAGGGGCCGGACTGCAGCGCACCCGCACGGGGATCCAGGTGCTTGTGGCCTTGACCAATATCGGCCTCAATGCGGCTATTCTGCCGCGGTATTCCTGGCGCGGCGCAGCCTGGACGAGCCTGGGGTGTGATGGATTGCTGGTGGTCCTATTCTGGTCCACGGCTTTTCGTTACCGTCGCCAGCAATACTGAACAAGCTGCGGCCGCACAGCCTTTCCTTAGTCCTACCCTAAGCTTTGCAGCTGCTGTTACTTATGAGGAACGTTGTCGGCAAAAGAGGGGAACGGCAACATAGGTCTTGTTCAGTTTCGGTATACCCGTCCCAAAACGGCGCAATCACAGTACGAATTCGACGATTTGTAAAGAGATTTCCTCCGCTTACCTAATCCAAAGAGGCCGAATTCGTTACTTATTTATCGATGACAGGGTGCTATACTCGGTTTCCAACGGCCCCCATTGCTGGATTGATGTTACTCAAAGAGCCCGAAGCGGCCTGGAGTGAGGTCCATCACAGGTGCCTATGACACCATTGTGTAACTGATAGATGCTGCTGCTGTACACGCCTAATGAAGACCAGACAATCAAGCATAAGCGCGACAGTTTCCTGAGGGAGAAACAACGTGAGTTCAAGTGGGTTGATTGACAACAGTCAACAGTTGAATAACAGCGCGGTATGGAATGAGCCGAGACCTGACTCCGTGTTTCTTGATGGCCCAAGAGCCACGGAAGTGCTCATCGGCAATCGCGCAATCCACTCGCACCTGGCGGAGATACTGGAGTTGCGCCGGCGTTGCGGGCAGGAAGACGATCTGACCACGCAGCCCGAATATTTCTTCGCGGCTCATACCCTGCCGAATAGAAGGTGTGCCGCGGTGCTGATTCGCAAGGATCAGGAATTGAAAGCGTGTGTCTTTTTTTTTGAACATACCCGCTATGGCATTGGGCTGGGTCTTTTTCGAGGTGGAGATTACGTGGGGGAGAGCCTGGTGGTTGCCCCGGTAGCGCTCCACGTGCACTATGTACATTTAGCGACCCAGGCGCTTCTAAAACAGTGGCGGATTCATGGGGTCAGCATCACCATGAAAGCCCCGGTCGATGGCTGTACGGCGATCATGGGTCCGGCTAGTTATTTTAAGAGGTTCATCGGGAGTGAGGTGCAGCACAAGCTGCCGCTCGCGAGCACTTACGAGGACATGTTGGCCAGTATGGGCCCGCGCACCCGACGCAGCCTGGCGGGCAAGCGTCAGCAACTGGAAAAGACGGTGAATGTGCAATTCGTCACCGCTCTGGAGCCGGACGAGTGCCTCAAGGCGATGTTGGAACTTCACGGGAAGTCAACGCCTCAGCGTGTCCCTGAGTTTTATCAGGCGCGTTATCGTCTACTGCGGGGAAAGTCGGAGTTTTTTTCCATGGGGCTGCGGCTGGCGGATGGACCGTGGCTCAGCATGGTGACCGGATGGCGTCGCAATCAAGTGACCTACGTGGACCTGCAGATGAACGACATGCACTATAAGAAGGAATCGCTTTCGGCGGTGATGCGCGCTTTCCTGTTGGAATATGAGATCGGACTTAAGCAGGAGACGATCAATTTTGTCGCTGGCTCGTCTTTGTTGCTGCGCCGGTATTGCGAGCCGCTGGAAACGTGCACCGACCTTTTTATTTCCAAGCCTTGTTTACGGACCCAGTTCTTTGAGATGGTGGCCAGGCACGTGCAATCGGGCAGCGTGTATGAGCGTTTGAACCCAGGAGCCCAGGCGAAGCCTGCCGGCGAGACGGAGAGTTACGTGGACGTTGCGAGTTCCGCGTGGTAGGAAATCCGGGTACGCTTCGGTCGAGATGACAAAGGGAAAGGTGGCGCTTCCGTGCAAAGCGGTTGGCTGGCTAGAGGCAGTGAAGGCGGGCTGAAACGCTGGTAGCTTATGCTTAGTGCTGCAAAGAAAAAACAGGAGAACCCGGTCGATGAGGAGAATGGCGGTTGCTGCCTGCATGGTTTTCCTGATGCCGCTCCATGGGTTGTTGGCCCAGAGCGTTGTGTTTGTGAGCCCGAGCGACAAAGGTCTCCTGACCATGCCTTGCGCGGAAGGGTCGCTGAATTCGTTTGAACAAGTGCACTACCTGGCTGCGGCGCATTACCTGGCAGAACGCCTTTGCCAGCAGCCGCAAATCGAGGGGGCTGTGGGTGTGTGGAAGGGCCAGGCGGAAAACTCCGGCATGATCGACGGCTGCCCGAACGAGCGGGCACGGCAGCTGGGCGCCCTCTTGGCGAAGTACTACCACCAGGAACAGGCATTGGTCTTCGACCGAGATCCGGCGGGGAAAACATCCATGATCAGCTTTCGAGCCACGCAGCCACTGGGCATAATCGCCATCATGATGGCCGAGGCCCAGGTGAGCGGCGCTACCGTGATCCCTCACACGCCGGACAACATGGTGATGATTGTGGCCGGCGACGCGGCCCAACGAGCGCGGGCCATGACCCTGTACACTTCGCTCCACGGCCGCGGTCTCCATGAAGAATCGGGGACCACGGAGCTTATCGGTGACAACGATCGGGCCAAGGCTCGGACTATTTTCACTACCATTGTTACGAATGCGCCGGCGGATGTGCGCCAGCTGAATAGCGACATGTACTCGGAACAGTTTAACGATTTGGGGCTCCCAGTCACCCCCGAGGCAACAGCGGCGCATTAAGGGAATCGGCCTGTGCCCATGAGGCATTCGTTCCGGGGATCCCAGGTCTCAAAAGCGAGACCTGGTGCACCCTTCCCGCTTACTTGGCTTTCTTCTCCAGGTGACCGCCAAATTCAAAGCGCATGGCGGATAGCAGCTTGTCTGCGAAATCGGCTTCGCCACGGGAACTAAAGCGTTCGTACAAGGATGCTGTGAGCACCGGCGCGGGCACACCCTCGTCGATGGCTGCCTTGATGGTCCAACGGCCCTCGCCGGAATCGGAAACATGGCCTGCAAACTCCGCTAACGCAGGACTCTTGGTCAAAGCAGCCGCAGTCAGGTCAAGCAGCCAGGAGGAGATGACACTGCCCCGGCGCCAGACTTCCGCTACATCCGACAGGTTGAAGTCAAATTGGTACAGCTCGGGATCGCGGAGCGGCGTGGTCTCGGCATCGATCTCCCCCTTCTTAAGGCCGACGTTCGCATGGTGGAGGATGTTGAGACCCTCAGCATAGGCGGCCATGATGCCGTACTCCATGCCGTTGTGCACCATCTTGACGAAGTGGCCGGCGCCGCTGGGCCCACAGTGCAGGTAGCCCTCTTCCGCGGAGCCGCCTATTCTGTCCCGTCCAGGGGTGCGGGGAATATCGCCGACGCCGGGAGCAATGGTTTTGAAGATGGGATCCAGGTGTTCAACGGCTGCAGTGGGGCCGCCGATCATGAGGCAGTAGCCGCGTTCGAGACCCCAGACACCGCCGCTGGTGCCCACATCGACATATTGAATGCCCTTGGGCGCGAGCTCGGAACTGCGGCGGATGTCATCGATGTAATAAGAATTGCCGCCATCGATGAGGATGTCGCCGGACTCCAGATGGGGCGCGAGCTCGGCTATGGTTTGGTCCACGACCGCGGCAGGAATCATGAGCCAGATCGCGCGTGGCTGGGAAAGTTTGGCGACCATGTCGGCGAGCGAAGAGGATCCCACAGCTTTCGCCTTCTCAAGATCCTGAACCGCTTGCGGGGAGCGGTCGAACACCACACTGGTGTGACCGTTGTTCAGCAAACGCTTGACCATGTTGGAGCCCATCCTGCCCAAACCCACCATTCCTAATTGCATTGCATCGCTCCTCTTTCGGTTATGTGTTCTGTTCTGTGCGCCGCTTACTTCTGTTTGCGGTAGCGGCGGATAAGGTTGGTGGTGGAAGCATCATGCTGCAAGGCAGGCTCCGCGGGGGCTTCAATCTCGGCAATGATGTGCTGGGCCAGTACTTTGCCCAACTCGACGCCCCATTGGTCGAAGGAGTCGATTTGCCAGATGGTGCCCTGGGTGAAGACGGAGTGCTCGTAGAGTGCGATCAGCTTGCCCAGGGTCTCTGGAGTGAGCTTATCGGCTATGAGGACGTTCGATGGGCGGTTGCCCTCGAATACACGATGCGGTACCAGCCAATCGGGGGTTCCCTCGGCCTTCACCTGCTCCGCGGTTTTACCGAAGGCCAGGGCTTCGGCCTGGGCAAAGACGTTGGCCAAGAGGATGTCGTGGTGGCGTCCCAGGGGATTGAGGGTTTTGTAGAACCCGATAAAGTCGCAGGGGATGAGCCGGGTTCCCTGGTGAATTAACTGGTAGAAGGAATGCTGGCCGTTGGTTCCAGGCTCGCCCCAGTAGATGGGGCCGGTGTCGTAGTTGACGTGCTCACCTTCAAGGGTGACGTGTTTGCCGTTGCTTTCCATGGTGAGCTGCTGCAGGTAGGCAGGAAAGCGCTTCAGGTACTGCTCGTAGGGTAAGACGGCCATGGTCTGGGCGTCGAAGAAGCCGGTATACCAGACGGTCAGCAGGCCCAGGATGACGGGCAGGTTGCTTTCGAAGGGGGCGGTGCGGAAGTGCTCGTCCATCTGGTGGAAGCCGCTGAGCATGGCGCGGAAATTGTCGGGGCCGATGGCCAGCATGGTGGAGAGGCCGATGGCGGAGTCCATGGAATAGCGGCCGCCGACCCAGTCCCAGAACTCGAACATGTTGGCGGTATCGATGCCGAATTTTTTGACTTCGACGGCATTGGTGGAAACGGCGACGAAATGTTTGGCGATGGAGGACTCGTCCTTGAGACCCTTGATGGCCCAGTCACGCGCGGTGTGGGCATTGGTCATGGTTTCGAGGGTGGTGAAGGTCTTGGAGGAGACGATGAAGAGGGTCTCCGAAGGATCGAGGTCGATGACTGCCTCGGCAAAATCGGTGCCGTCGACGTTGGAGACAAAGCGGAAGACCAGGTTGCGGTCGCTGTAGTATTTGAGGGCTTCGTAGGCCATGACGGGGCCGAGGTCAGAGCCGCCGATGCCAATGTTGATGACATTGCGAATGCGCTTGCCGGTGTGGCCTTTCCAGGCTCCGCTGCGGATGCGATCGGAGAAGGCTGCCATCTTGTCGAGTACGGCGTGGACGGGAGGGACCACGTCCTGGCCGTCGACGATGATGGATTCTCCTTTGGGGGCGCGCAGGGCTACGTGCAGGACAGCGCGGTTTTCGGTGATGTTGATTTTTTCGCCGCGGAACATGGCGTCGATACGCTCGCGCAGGCCGGATTCCTGGGCCAGCTGGAGGAGGAGCTTGCGGGTTTCGTCCGTGATGCGGTTTTTGGAGTAGTCGAGGAACAGGCCGGCGGCTTCGATGGTAAAGCGATCTGCGCGTTGCGGGTCGTCGGAGAACAACGAGCGCAGAGGGGTGTTTTTGATTTTTTCGTGATGCGTCTCGAGGGCCTTCCAGGCCGCGCGTTGGGTAAGAGGTTGCATCTTCAGTGCCGTTGCCATTGCTTTGCTCCGTTCCCCTTGTGGGGGATTTGCGGGTTAGATGCTCCGGCGACAGTTTGGTGTCTTCCCGGAGCATTCTTTCCAATGCAAGGATTCTCTCAGAAGTGAGGTCGCGCTGGAGGCGCGGTGGGGCTGAGGGATTAAATTCGGGAGAATTTTGGGGTTATGGCCTGGGCATTTGTCGCGGATGGAGGGAAACTGCAGGTCCCTCGGCGGGATGACAAAGATGCGAGCCGGCCAAGGTTGAGTGCCGCGCCTACGGCGCTCAGATCATTGGTATCCCAGCCCTTCCGGGCTGGGCTGAGTTTGGACGGCCGGCCCTCCGGGCCTCGCATCGATGGCGACTTGCTGTCATTCCTCTCTTAACTTGCCGCAGGCAAGTCGCTTCGACGGGATGACAAAGGAAAGGGTAACGGTTGAATAGAGAGTGGTTGCTGGACCGAGGCGTTTTTCATCACCTTGGGCGGCACCCGTCCTGGCCCTCGTGGTCGTGTTAGCTTTTTTGGTCTGGTTGCACGGTGAAGCCTAGTTCGGTGATGAAGGTGACGATGGCTTGTTCGGAAGTCTGTTTGGGGTCGAACGTGACTGTGGCTTTGCCCTCGGGATAGGTCGATTTGCTGGCGGCGACGCCTTTTTGCTGACCGAGCAGGGTGTCTAGACCGGTGGCGCAGGTGATGCAGGTGAATCCCTTGACCCGATAAATCACCGTCCTGGTGGCTGCGGCGGAAACGGCTTCAAGGGGGGCTAAGCCACCCACGCTCGCCATGGTGACTAGTTGAAGAAATCTTCTGCGAAACATGGTTGTTGTCTCCTTAGCGAGCGGTTGCGGTACCGGGCTCGTATCTCCAGGGTGTCTGGGTACTGGCCTGTTCTGAAAAACGGGTGTCGGTGTAGTCGCTGAATTCGAGTTTCTTATTCAAGACGCCGGTTTCGATCATAAGATCGCGCACCATATCGAAGTCGGCTTTGCGCGGAGCGAGGGGGCTGTAGGTGACGCGATCCAGCGGTTTGGTGAGAGCCCATCGGAGCAAAGCGGGCTTCTGGTTGAAGTAGAAGCGGCCTACGAAATCGGCCGCGTCTTCGCGGTGTGGCTTGCTGGTGTCGAGCCAGAGGCCGGAACGAGCGATGCCATCGACCAGGGTTTGGACAACTTCCGGACGCTTGTCGATGAGGTCTTGCCGGACGACGAGAATGCAGGACATGTAGTCAGGCCAGTAGTCCCTCGCCTGAAACAGGACGCGGCCAAAGCCGCCGAGTTCCGCCTGCGAGGGAAAGGGCTCACCCATCGAGAATCCATCGATGGCATGAGCAGCCAGGGCGCCGGAAACATCGGGGGGCGCCATCTCGACCAACTTGACTTCGCTGGGCTTGACACCCCACACCTTCATGGCGCGGAGCACCAGCAGGCGCTCGTCGGAAAAGCGGCTGGGGATGGCAATGGTGCGTCCGCGCAGGTCTTCGACGGTTTTGATGGGGCCGTCTTTGCGGACGACAACCGCGCTGCCGTAACGATGGCCCAGGTAGACGATCTTGATGTTCACTCCCTGGGACTTCAGAGCAAGGGCGAGTGGGGCAACGATGAAGGCGGCCTGAATGCGGTTCGAGATCAGTGCTTCCTTGATCTCGGGGAAGCCCTGAAACAATCTGGGCAAAAACATTTCACCCGAGAGGGAGTATTTGGAAATGTAGTCCGTGACCGGGCAGGTGAGCTGGCAAGTGGCGGGGAGATAGCCAACGGTAATTTTCCGTTTCTCCAGGGGCTGGTAGTCATTCAGGACCGCGCCCCAGTTCACGTTGAGCCAGGCATGCAGTCCGGTAATGAGCAGCAACCAGGCGAAGATGCCGAAGACGATTTTGGTTTTAAGAGCCATCGCGAAAACCCCAGCGAACGGATTTGATTTTTTCCAGCCAGCGGAAGCCGGTATCGAGGACGAGCCCAATGAGGCCGATGATCAGCATGGCGGCCACCACCAGGTCGTAACGCTTGCCGGAGTTGCGCGAATCGATGACCAGGTAACCCAGGCCGGAATCGACGGCGATCATCTCGGCGGCGACCACTACGAGCCAGGCGATACCCAGCGCGATGCGCAGGCCGACGATGATTTTGGGCAGCGCCGCTGGGAAGACCACGCGGGTAAGAAGGCGGAAGGGCCCGAGGCCGAAGTTACGGCCGGCGAGGCGGAAGACGGAGGGCACATTTGATACTCCGTCGACGCAGGCCACGATGATGGGAAAGAGGGCTCCCAGGAAGATGAGGGAGGTGGCGGCGTGGTCGCCTACTCCGAGCAGGATGATGGCGACGGGAATCCAGGCGATGGGGCTGATGGGGCGAAGAATCTGGAGGACGGGGTTGACGACCTGGTTGGCCGCGGGATACCAGCCGAGGGCCAGGCCCAGGGGAATACCGATCACGGCCGCACCGCCGAAGCCGATGGCCACGCGGCGAAGCGAGTCGATGATGTCGCGCCATAGAACATTTTTCCGGATGAGCTCGGCGATTCCCTTCTGCACGTCGAGCGGCGATGGAAAAATTTTGGTTGCCGTCCAGGCGACGGAGTAATGCCATAGGGCGAGCAAGAGGGCGGTGGCCAGGAGCGGCCAGAAGAACTTCTCCCACTTTTTGGGCTCGGCGAGGGAGTTCATATTTTGTGAGCCAGACCGATCTGCTGGAAGATTCCGTCGCGCAGTTCGAGGTAGCGTGCGGAGCTGATATCGCGGGGATGGGGTATGTCGATGTTGACGATTTGCTGAATGGTGGCGGGACGGGCGCCCATCACGACCACCCGGTCTGCCAGTTGCACGGCCTCATCGATGTCGTGGGTCACGAAGATGATGGTTTTGCGTTCCGCTTGCCAGATGCGCAGCAGTTCGCCGCGCATGACGAGGCGGGTGATGGAATCGAGGGCTCCGAAGGGCTCGTCGAGAAAGAGCATGTCGGGGTTGACGGCTAACGCGCGGGCTACTTCGAGGCGTTGTTTCATACCACCGGAGAGTGCGGGGGGATAGGCTTTTTCAAAGCCTTCGAGGCCGACCATCTTGATGTAATGGGCAACGCGTTGTTGCCGTTCCGCTGCAGGCAGATGGAAGAGGCCGAAGGCGATGTTGCCTTCAACGGTGAGCCAGGGAAAAACGCCGCGCTCCTGGAAGACAAAGATGCGCCGGGGGTCGGGCGAGTGGACTACCTCGCCATCGATGGAGATCGTTCCACTGGTGGGGGACAGAAAACCAGCCATGGTGCTCAGCAATGTTGATTTGCCACAACCAGAGGGGCCGAGGAGACAAACGAATTCTCCCTCAGCTACGGTGAGCGAGATGTCGTTGAGCACGGACGTACTTTTACCGTCGCGTGTGAACACCGTGTGGATGTGCTCGGCTTGCAGCTTGGTTTTTGTCACTAATCCTCTGAGTAACTCCAGCGTAACGATTTCAGTTGTTGCAAAGAGCGCATCCCTGTATCCAGTAGCAGGCCGATGAGGCCGATGATGACCATGCCGGCAACCACCAGGTCGTAGCGATTGCCGGCGTTACGCGCGTCGACGATCAGGAAGCCGAGCCCGGAGCTTACGGCGATCATTTCTGCTGCGACCACGACCAGCCAGCCGACACCGAGAGTGATGCGCATGCCTATGATGAGCTGCGGGATGACGGCGGGAAACAGGACGCGGGAGACGAGGGCTGCGGAGGAAAGGCCGAAGTTGCGGCCGGCGTTGATGTAGACCGCGGGAATGCCGCGCACCGCATTCATCGCGGTGAGCAGCAGGGGGAAGAAGCAGCCGAGGAAGATGAGAAAGATGGCAGCCAGATCGCCGACGCCGAACCAGAGGATGGCGATCGGGATCCAGGCCAAAGGGGAGATGGGGCGCAGAATCTGAATCAAGGGATTGAGGGCCATCTCTGCGCGTCGATTCCAGCCGATGGTGAGCCCTAAGGGGACGGCCACGACGACGGCGAGGGCGAAGCCCCAGGTCACACGGAATAAGGAGGCGACCACGTATTTAAACAGCAATCCATGCTGCAGGAGGTCGCCGATGCCGGTAACGACTCCCCAGGGGGTGGGCAGGAGGTGGATGGGGCTCCGGGTGACGGCGAATTGCCACAGCAATAGCAGGACGGCTATGAGTGCTATGGGGCGGAGACGGACCATCAAGGTGTTTCGTCCTCTTTCTTTCTGTCGGGCCGGTTGCGTTGAGTGCGTTTATAAAGGGTACCTCAGGGCCTGAACGCGAAAACAAATCGCAGAACAGTTGTTTGGGTCCGCGGAAAACCGCAGGTCCCTCCGCTGCGCTTCGCTCCGGTCGGGATGACAAAGGGTAGGGCGACAATTCCAGGAAAGCGACGCTTCCATGAAAACGGCTTCCGCGCAGCAACGTGTCTTTCCTGGAAGCGCAGAATTTTGGTGTCATATCGCCTGCGTAAGCGTGCTCCGGATGGCACGGGAGGGTCAACCGCCCAGGGGTTGAAACGTTGGTCAACCTTTCGGTGGAGAATAAGGGGCATGAAGATGCGCTATGCTGGGGAAACTATGCAGCAGCAGTACATTGAGCGTGTGGTTGACCTCACGGAGCCGGAAGCAAACCAGTTCTATCGACTCACGGTCGAAGAGGCAAGAGAGACCGTTTTGTATGGGACGGCGGAAGCTGTGGGCCGCATCGCGGGATCGTTTGCGCTGGTGGCCCGCGAAGGCAAGACGGTGAAGATGGCGCGATCGCTGGACCGCCCTTTGCGCTACTTTCTGGCTAAGCGCCAGGAAGGGCCGGTGCTGATTGTGGCGGCGCGCATCGATACGATCTGCGACTGGCTGAAGGCAGAGGGGCTTGAGGGGCAGTTCCATCCCAGTTATACGAGGATGGTTCCCGCACACCACGTGGTGGAGCTGCAACTGATCGGATGCCCGGATCCGGATCCGGTGTACACCCGTTTCTTTACGCCCGCACAATCGGTGCTGGGCACGGATCTTGATCAGATCGGGCAGGCGTATATCGGTGCTCTGGCAGACGAGGTGGCGCAGTGGCTGCCGCGGGTGGCCGCGCATGAACCCCTTGGGGTGTGTTTCTCGGGGGGCATCGACAGCGGGAGCGTGTTTCTTACGGCATACCACGTGATGCTGAAGCTGGGCATGAATCCTTCCCGGCTCAAGGCTTTCGTGCTCCAGGTGGGCAATGGTCCCGATGCGGGCCAGGCGCGTGCTTTCCTGGATTCTCTCGGTCTCGGGCTGTTTCTTGAGGCGGTAGAAGTGGACGAGGCGTCGCTCGATGTGGATGAGACGATCCGGGTGGTGGAAGACTATAAGGCGCTCGATATTCAATCGGCCACCATGGCGATGGCGTTATGCCGGGGAGTGCGGCAGCGCTATCCGGAATGGCGCTACCTGATCGACGGCGATGGCGGGGACGAAAACCTCAAGGACTATCCCATCGAGCAGAACCCTGAACTTACGATTCGCAGCGTCATCCACAATCCGATGCTGTACCAGGAAGGCTGGGGTGTGGGGAAGATCAAACACTCGCTGACCTACAGCGGGGGGCTGAGCCGGTCATACTGCAGAACCTATGCTCCGGCGCATCACTTCGGGTTTGCCGGGTTTAGTCCTTATACGCAACCGTCTGTGATCGCTGTAGCGGAGGGTGTTCCGTTCATTGCCCTTACCGGGTACGACGTGGAACGGTTGTATGCGTTGAAGGGGGAGATCGTGTCGCGAGGGGTCAAGGCGGTTACCGGATTTGATATGCCGGTGTTTGCCAAGCGGCGCTTCCAGCATGGCGCGGTTTCCCAGGAAACTCTGGACTCGCGGCTTCCCTTCCGTGAGGCGGAGTATCGCCGGAAATTTCTTTCCCTCTACTCATGAGCTCCGCGGTGGATGCCTGGATCCTGGGCCGGCGTCCGGCGCGCGAGCCACGCGATGCTTATGTTCCGTATGAGTATTTTGTAGAAGAGGAGTGTGCGGCCGCAGGGGTGGTTGAGCCGGTTGCCACGGTTTTTCTTACGAATAAGGAATGCGCGTTTCGCTGCGTGATGTGCGACCTGTGGCGGAACACGCTTACGGAATCTGTGCCGGTGGGTGCGATCCCGGCACAGATCGATCATGCGCTGATGCGGCTTCCACCAGCAAGGCAACTGAAGCTTTACAACAGCGGAAGTTTTTTTGATCCTCATGCGATTCCTCCCCAGGATTACCCGGCAATTGCGGAGCGCGCGAATCGTTTCGATCGGTTGATTGTGGAGAATCATCCGTCGCTTACGGGTGATGGTTGTCTGCGCTTCCGCGACATGGTCCGCGGCAGGCTGGAGGTGGCGATGGGCTTGGAGACGGCGCATCCCGAGGTACTCGCCAAGCTGAATAAACAGATGACGCTGGAGCAGTTCTCGCGTGCGGCGGAGTTTTTGCGGCGCAACGAGATCGATGTACGGGTTTTCATCCTGGTGCAACCTCCTTACATGCCGGCGGCGGAGGCCCTGCGCTGGGCTGAGCGATCTTTGGATTTTGCCATGGAGCATGGCGCGACGGCCGCGACGCTGATTCCGACCCGCGCGGGCAATGGGGTCATGGATGAGTTGATGGCGGATGGGCGGTTTGCTTTGCCTCCCCTGCATACGTTGGAGTCCGCGATGGAATACGGGCTGGGGCTGAAAGCAGGCAGAGTGTTTGCGGACCTTTGGGGATTGCGCGAGTCGTGCACGAGCTGCCACTCATCGCGGACCGCGCGGCTGCGGAGAATGAATCTGGGGCAAGTGGCGCCGGCGAGGATTGCGTGTACACGATGCGGGGGCGCCAGTTGAAACGCGAAGTTGACCTGGTTGTTGTGGGGGCCGGCTTTGGCGGCAGCCTGATGGCGATGATTGCTCGCAGGCTCGGGCTTTCGGTGGTGCTGCTGGAAAAGGGGAAGCATCCCCGGGTGGTGATTGGCGAATCGACTACGCCGCTCAGTAACCTGCTGCTGGAAAGGCTGAGCGCGACTTATGACCTGCCTCGGATTGCTCCACTGGCGAAATGGGGAAGCTGGCAGCGCGCTTATCCTCAGGTTGCTTGTGGGCTGAAGCGCGGGTTTAGTTTTTTTCATGAGGCGGGGCGGTTGCTGGTGGCGGCGAGCCCTCATGATGAAGTCGCGGATACACATTGGTATCGGGCGGATGTGGATCACTTCCTGGTGGTGGAGGCGGAGCGGATTGGGGTCGAGTACCACGATCGAGTGTGGATCGAGAGTCTGGACTTGTCAGAGGATGGGGCGGATCTTGCTGGGAGGGTTGGGGAGGATGGGTTCCGTCTGCGGGCCAAGTTCCTGATCGATGCTACGGGCCCGCGCGGTTTTTTGCATCGCGCGCTGAGGCTTGGTGAGGATTCGTTGCCGGGGATGCCTGCTACGGAAAGTTTGTATAGCCACTTTACTGGAGTGAGTCGAACGGAGAACCGGGAAACCACTTACCCTGTCGAGGATGCGGCGGTTCACCATATCTTTCATGGTGGATGGGTGTGGGTTCTTCGCTTCAACAACGGGGTTACGAGTGCGGGTGTCGCGGCCACACCGGATGTGGCTGCCGAACTGGGGCTGAGGGAAGGAGAACCTGCCTGGCAGCGTGTTCTCGATCGTGTGCCTGCGTTGCGAGAGCAGTTCGATGGGGCGGTGACGTGCCAGCCGTTCCGTTACATGCCGGCAGTTAGTTTTCGCAGTTCTGCCGTAGCGGGTCGGCGATGGGCAATGTTGCCGTCCGCGGCTGGATTTGTCGATCCTTTGCTTTCGACCGGGTTTGCGCTTACGTTGATGGGTATTGATAGGCTGGCTCGGATTGTTGGCCGGGGTTTTGAGTCAGTTGAGTTAGAGGGGTATGGTGAGCAAACGGAGGGTGAGTTGTTGGCGGCCAGCCGGCTGATTGGTGCTCTGTACGCGACCATGGGCAATTTTCCTGCGTTTACGGCGGTCTCTCTCTTGTATTTTGCTTCGGTTAGTTTTGCGGAGACGGCTTATCGGCTGGGCAAGCGGGATCTGGCTCCGGGTTTTCTTTTACGTGAGCATTCGGATTTTGGGCCGGCGTCGCGGAGACTCCTCGAACGAGCGCACACGTTGCGTGGGGTTGACGACAGGCGGGCTTTTTCGGAAGAGGTTTTGCGGGTGATTGCTCCGTTTAATGCGGGACGGTTCGGTGATCCTGCGCTTGGTAATTCCTATCCGGTGTGCGCCGAGGATTTGCTGCAGGCGGCGTCGAAGTTTGGGGTTAGCCGGGATGAGATTGCTTTCATGTTGGATCGATCGGGGTTTTATCAGTCGCACAGGCCGGCTTTGGTGAGGGGTTGAGAGAACTGCAGGTCCCTCCGCTCCGGTCGGGATGACAAGGGTGAGAGTAGTGCTTTGGTTTAGATTGGTTACTGCGCGAGAGAACTGCAGATCCCTCGGCTTCGCTTCGGGATGACAAAAAGGGGAGGGTTGTTGTGAGGGAGAGGGCGGTTACCAAAGGACAGGCGACTGCCAGCTGTCAAAGCTTTTGCTTTCGGAATGCGACTGGGTGAGCAGCGATGATGCCTTTGCCTTCCTGTATGGTGAGGGATTGGTTGGGCGCCAGGTTTTCAAGCGTGTCTTTGTGGCCGCTGGGCCAGGCTATGGCCAGGTGCATTTTTCTGCTTGGGTCGGGCTTGCCTAGGCCGAAGGTCACTGGTAACTCACTTTGTGACAGATAGCCGGAACCGGTTTTGACCATGCGCAGCAGACGGAGGTTTTTGTCTACCTGGAGGGTCAGCTTGGCTCCAATGGCATCACGGTTGGAACGGGTTCCGATCAGCTTGACCCGCAGCATGTCGTTCTGATTGCCGTTCTCGTTGCGAAGCAGGCGCGCGGGGCCGTTGGATTCTGTGATCACCAGGTCAAGATCGCCGTCGTTGTCGAAGTCTCCGTAGGCGGCGCCGCGACCCACGATGGGGCGCTGCAGGGCCGGACCCAACTGGGTCGACATGTTTTCAAACTGGCCTTTGCCCCGGTTGCGAAATACCAAGGCGGGTTCCGCATACCTGAGATGGGGTTGGGTTACGGCGATGTCGTCGGCCACGTGACCGTTGACGGCCAGAACGTCCAACAGACCGTCCAGATCGTAGTCGAAGAAAAAAGTGCTGAAGGTGAGGGATTGCAGGGACCAGCGGTCGATGCCGGTTGATTCAGAAGCGGACGTGTACAAGCCTGAACCATCTGTTCGGTAAAGAGCAATGCCTTCGTTGGTGAAGTTACCGATGATAACGCCGGGATGACCTGAGTTGTCATAATCCCCGTTGTCGACTCCCATGCCGGCGCGGATGGCGCCAGCGTCGCTGTAAGCTACCCCGGCCTGTACGGCAACATCGGAGAAGGTGCCGTTGTGGTTGTTGCGGTAAAGCTTGTTGGGCTGAGTGTCGTTGGTGACCAGCAGATCGAGCCAGCCATCGTCGTCATAATCCACCAGCGCTATGCCCAGGGACTTGCCGGTCGGGTCGAGCAGCCCGGCTTTTTGGGTTACATCCTCGAAGGTTCCGTCTCCCCGGTTGTGGTAGAGCCTCGCGCTCTCCCCTTTGTAGACCTGCGGGGTGCAGTAGGATTTGTTCTTGGTGTCAAGAGAGCAGAATTGATCTTTGGCGATCGACCAGTCCACGTAGTGGGCGACAAAGAGGTCGAGCTTGCCGTCGTTGTCGTAGTCGAACCAGACGGCGCCAGTGGAGAATCCGCCGCCGGCGAGTTTTGCGTGGGCGGTCACGTCGGCGAAGCGGCCGTTGCCTAGATTGTGGAACAGGTGGTTGTTGCCGACCGCGGTGATGTAGATGTCGTCTTTGCCGTCGTTATCATAGTCGCCGACGGCGCAACCCATACCGTAAGACTCCACTGCCAGGCCTGCTTGCCGGGTGCGATCGGTGAAAGTTCCGTCTCCGTTGTTGTGGTAGAGGGCGGGGTAGTTTTTCGCTGAGCCGTGCCCAGGCCAGTCCATCGAGTTTACAAACAGGATGTCCTCAAAACCATCGTTGTCGTAATCCAGCACGCAGACGCCGCTTCCCATGGTTTCGGGGAGGTATTTTTTTCCAAAGGCACCGTTATGGTGACGAAAGGTAATGCCGGAGGCGGTGGTGGCATCGACAAAACGAATGGGACCGGAAGGACGTTGGGCTGAGGCGCTCGCCAGCAGGGTGGCCAGGAAAGACAGGGTGAGACAGCGGCGTACCGTACCTTTAGGCATGCGCGACCAAAAGACGGGCACGACGGGACTCCATCCACATCTCGAGAAGCATGGCTGCCGGCCCTACCAGGAATAGAGCGTAGAACGGGGCGTAGACCTCCTGGTGCAGGCGCAGAACCATCTCGACCGCGGCCACGACAAACACGGTCACGCATTGCCCAGTCTTTGAGCGGACGGTCGTCTTGGGATCGGTAATCATGAAGAAGATGAATAGTTGGTACATGGGTCCGGTGATGGGAGAGATCTCCGAGCGCCAGGGATCGCCGGTGATCCAGCTGCGCAGGAAGGCGAATCCCAGGAAGGACAGAACGTACGTGGCGCTGATATGGAAACGATGCAGGCGATAGATGATTGCCGATCCCAGAGTCCAGATCACAATCATGGGCCAGATAAAGTTGCCCCACTGGATGCTTAGGCCGGCCACGGTTCCGGACGCCAGGATGAACATGGCCACGATGCCGAAGTTAGATGGATTCCAGATGTGGCGATCGTGGACGCGCAACACGTATTTCGAAGTAATGGAGATGAGCGCGCAAAGAGCGTAGGGCCAGAATGCGGGCGAACGCACCAGGATGCCGACGCTGATGCCGGTAATGTACGCGCTCGCCAGGTTGGGCCACTTGCCCATATAAATACGCGACAACACCGCCTCGGCGATGAGGCTGGCGGCAATCGCCAATAAGGTGCGGGTGTAACTCTCGAGGATGCCGTAGGAGAGCTGACCCACCAGGAGGACGCAAGAGATCAAGAGCGGAGAGAGATAGCGGTTGGACGGGCTGAAGAAGCGTTTCCATGCCGCCTCAGGCTTTACCGTTCGCGCGACACTGACGCCTTGACTCATTCCGCCTCCTTGACATTGTAGAGCTTTGCGGCAACCAGGTTGTCAACGGTCTGGACCTTGCCCGATGGCCAGCGGATGACCGCCTTCTCGATCTGCGGATTCTTGCCCAAGCCAAAATGGAGCCGGCGATCGTTCTGCGCAGCAAACCCGCTGCCTCCGGAAACGTGCTGTATTTGCTGCTGCCCGTTCCAATACAGAGTGACCTGCGCGCCAATCGCGCTGCGGTTGCTGCGGGTTCCCTCCAAGGCAAACTCGATCCACTGGTTTTGCTGGTTCACGGTGTTCTTGTAGATCAGTAACGGTCCGCCCTGGTTTGCGACCACTACATCGAGGACACCGCGATTCCAGAGATCGGCCATCGCCACCGACCGGCCGTCGTAGATGTCGGTTGCGCCGACGGCTTGAGCTACGTCTACAAATTTTGCGGCTCCATCGTTGATCCAAACTTTCTTTTGCTGGTAGCCGGAGAGGCTGCGCCCGTCGAAGGCCGGCCAATCGGCGGCATCCCCGATGATTTTGCTGTTGCCACCGGCGACCCTGGAGAAGTCATACCAATAACTTTTAGTCCGGTTGAGAGAGATGTAGCCGTTGGTGAGGTACAGATCGAGGTAGCCATCGTTGTTCAGATCGCCGAATTGCGCGCCGAAGCTCCAGCCACCCAGTTCCACGCCCATGTCGCGGGCCAGGTTTTCGTACTTCAAGGCCGCCCCTTCCTGGGGCACCCAGAGATTGTTGCCCTGAATCAGCACCCCCTCCTGGGAGATGTTCGAGACATAGATGGCGTACTTGCCCTGGTTCAGGATGTCTCCATAGGCGACATTCATCCCGCTCTTGGGGGCAAAGCCGACGCCGGTCGCCTCACCTGCTTCGTGAAAGTGGCCGCCGTCGTTGAGGTACAGTTCGGAGACGCCGTAATCGTTGGCAATGAACAGGTCGGGATGGCCGGTGCCGCGCAAGTCGGCGGCAGATGCGGCCAGGGCCCAACGGGTGCTTGTGATTCCGGCCTTTTCGCTTACCTCCTCGAACTTGCCATTGCCCAGGTTATGAAACAAGAACTTTCGGCCGCCGTTTTTCGCGTACTCAAAACTCTCGGGCATCATGCGCGTGGTACGCAAATGCCATAGGTCCAGTTGTTCCGGGTAGTAGCCACCGACGAAGAGGTCGAGCAGGCCGTCGCCGTCGTAGTCCAACCAGACGGCGGTATTCGCGTTGATCCACGGTGGTAAGCCGGCAGTGTCGCTTACGCGGGTAAATCCATGGCCATGGTCGTTGTGGAAGAGCTCAGGCTTGCCCCACTTGATGAGAAACAGGTCTTCGTAACCGTCATTGTCGTAATCACCCCAGACGGCTCCCATGGAGACCCCGGTTCCTGACTGGTTCACGTCGGCCAAGCCCATTTGCGGGGCAACGTCCTGGAAGGTGCCGTCGTGCATGTTGCGGTAGAGGTGGTTCTGGCTGCCGGTCGCGCTGTTGGTCGCGTATAGATCAGGCCAGCCGTCGCGGTCAAAATCGACAATGGAGACGGCGGCGCCCATCGAAGCGACTTCCGGCATGATGCTTTGCAGCTTGGCGTCCAGGGTCGGCGCCTGGTGGACGAAATGAACGCCGGCCTGCTGCGAGACTTCCTGCAGGTGGAAGCCGTAGCGGGCGATGGCCTGGCCTTCATCCAGCTTTGCCTGCGCTTCTTCGCGCCGCGCGGAAACCCGGCGGATGGCAAGGGGCGTGGCTAACATCGCCAGGAAAAGTATGGCCAGAATCACTCTCGCAGTGCGGCTCGCTTTCATTGGGCCTCGCTGCTCCTCAGCGCGTGATCAAGGGTTTCGGGGGTCACGTAACGTGTGTGATAGGTCTGCCAATCTTCTGGATGCTGGCGGTAGACCCACTCACTCTCCAGACTGCCTGGAGCCTGGTTGTACTGCGTCTTTGCGTGGTAGGGCAAGGGCTGGATCGTTCTTGATTCAACGGTGTTGTAGTCTCCATCCTTAATCCAGCCGTCTCCGGCGATCACATAGTCCCTTACCCAGCCGGCGGGGGGCGGAGGTTGCTGGGGGAAACGCAGGCTGATCTCGTCGCCGGCGTTCATGATCACATAGCGATCATCGACGGCTGACAGGAGTGGCCGCACGTCGCCATAGCGAGTGTAGTAACCCTCGAGGTCGCGCCAGATCTGGGTGCTCGCCGCGATACGGTTATAGTTGGGCAATTCGGGAGAAGAGGGGTTGGCCTGGTTGACCACGGAATATCCACGGTAATGAAGGTCGGCCTGGGAGGGATCGAGGCGTGTGACTTTTGTTTGCGTCTGGGGCAGGCCCTGGGCCCACTGGATCTGATCCCAATAGACTTCGAGGTTAGTCCGTAGGCGCAACTTATGCGGGGCGCCGGGCAGGAAGACGTTCTCCAAATTGATGAGACAGGTTTTCTTACGGCCGGCCGGGAAGCCGAGGTTTGCCCGGGCGGTGTGCCATCCACCGTGGCCGTCGCCCACTTCGAGGCTTAGCGGTTGGGCCTTTTGGTGGTGCCCCTGGCTGATGGCGACGTTTACGGAGGAGTCTGTTGGATGCAGCCACCCCTTGGCGATGAGCCACAGGGGCCCGCTCGCAGGCACGTCGTTGCCCAGGTCCAGCTCGACATAGTGATCGCGGGTAAGCCCCTGGTATTGTCCGCGGCCGAAAGTGTCAAGATAGTTGCCGTCGAGGTTGCTGACGATCGCAGTTACGTCGGTGCCTTGATCGTCGATTGCTTTGGAAATGTTGTGGGGCGGCGCGACGGTAGTGATGGCGAGTTTGGGCGCTGGTACCACGAACCGCTCATCGGTAAAGATTTCGGTGCCTGCGGGATGATCGACGACCATCAATTTAAGGTAGTCATAGTAGAAGGTTTCCCATAGCTCGCCGGTAAGGCGCAGGTCGTAATAGCCACTGCGCGGCGCGAGTTGATCGCGGTTGATTTTGTACCACTCTTCGGTGGCTGCGATTCCGGGCGAACCCACGGAGTCGATTTGCAGGCCAATCGCGGAGCCCCACGGCACCGCGTCTTTCACGAAGCTCATCTGCTTGCCATCCCAGGCAAATAGGAAGGGGCAGGAGCCCTTGAGACGCTGCTCGGTCAGCACTTCCTGATTCGCTTTCAAGGCGAACTCGGCGTTTTGCATGCCATTGGGCCAGAGGATGGTGACTGCGTCGGCGCTGCTCTGCTCTCCGAGGCCGAAATGCAGTTGGGGTGAGGTGATTGCCTGCTTCTGCACCAGCAGGCCGGAGCGTAGTTCCATCTCCCCTCCGATGCCGAAGGAGTTAATGCGCTGGTCGCCGGTGGCTACGTGGGCCCGGGGGCGGAGAATTTGCCAGTGGTAGTTTTTGCTACCGTGGTTGAGCGCTTGCTGCGCTTCCCCGTTGGGGGACATGCCGAGCAAGTCAATCCTGCCGTCGGCGTTGAGATCGGCAATGTCAAATACCCGAGGGGGACCGCCGGCCGCAGGCAGGAGTGTGAACTTCTGAGCTCCGCTGTTTAACCAAACAACCGCGCCGGGGGTGTCGCCAGAATTCAGCGCTACGGGGACCAGTACCAGGTCAACGGCTCCGTTGTTGTCGAGGTCCGCGGCATGCAAGCGTACTTCGGTTGCCAGGCGGGGTGCGTTCCCCAGCGGGGTTATCTTCCACGCCTCGTCCGCGCGGGTGATAGCAACCAGTGCACCCGTCCGTTCCAGGACTACGAGCTCAAGGGTTCCTGAGGAACTCACGTCGGCGACGGTCAGTGCTTTTACCAGCGGCAGATTCGCCGGCAGCGGAAGCTCGTTGAACACGCCACCTCTCTGGTTGTGGAAGAAGTGCAGAGTGCCGGCGCCATCGATCAGGGCTGCGTCGGGATTGCCGTCGCCATCGAGGTCGACCCAGGCAAAGCCACGCAGGCCTGAGACGCCGTTAAACGGATGGATCGCGGTGAAGGTCCCATCGCCATTGTTCCTCAGGGTTAACGGTGGTCCCTGGCGCGTGCCTAACAGGATGTCCATATCCCCATCCGCCTCGACGTCGATGGCCCAGGCGCCGGTGTAGGCGGCATGGAGCACTGCCGGCGGCAGCTTGGTTTGTGCGGTCACATCCGTGAATGATGTTGGGCTCTCCTGGCGCTGGAAGCGAAGGCCTCCGTCCCCAGCCAAGACCAGGTCAGTTTTGAAGTCGTAGTTGAAGTCGACGGGGAGAATGGACTCGGGCTGAAGGGGCGCATTTGCGGCGCCTCCGGGGAACGGGAGTTCTGCGCCCGTCGACAGCTTCACGCTGTGGCTGTTGGCTGCGGCAATCGCCGGCGCACCTTCACCGCTGAGGGAGACGGCTCCGATCCACGTCCACGAGGTCCTCGGATTCCCTCCCCCGGGCGTAAATCCGGTTAAGGCCGCGACCTCGAAGTTGATTGCGGTGTCGGCGAGCGGCGGGGTGAAGGATGGCGAGGACAGCAGCAGGAACCGGGTGAAGGGCATGGCCTCGTTCCCTGCTGTGGGCTGTATTTGGTTCAGGCTTTGACGAAATTCCGGCACGCGCATGAGCGAGTTGCGCAAGAATGCGATGCGCACGGCGGCCGATCGCGGATCCGGGCTGGTGGCTGCAGCTTGCAAAGCGGTCCACTGCTGTTGCACTTCTGGTGGCCAGGTGGCAGCGTGCGTATTCAGACGGGCCATGACAGAGTGCAGGGTCTGCGCATCGCCCCGCTTGGCCGCCACTCGCCCGAGTTCCAGCAACGCGGCTGGATTGTCTGGTTGTGCGGCGAGAATCTGTTGCAGCAGCTGCTGGAATTCAGCCTCCCCGTTGGTATCGCCCTGGCGCTCAACTTCCTGCGCCAGCAGGTATATGGCGCGCAGGTTCTGCGGGTTGATCTGCACCGCCTGGCGGAGTTCGGCAATGGCCTGGGAGGGGTTGCCTCGTTTGCTCTCGAGTACGCCTGAAAAATAATGAAGCTGGTCGTTTTTGGGCGCCAGCTTTAGCGCTTGTCCTAAGCGTTTGGCTGCCGCATCGAAGTTCCCCTGGCGCAATGCGAGCAGGCCCCAGTTTGCCCAGCCGGCCGGCTCTCCTGGCGCCAGTTGCGTTGCTTGTTCCAGCGTGTTGTCGGCACGCACGTCGTCTCCTACTTGCAGCGCCGCCAAGCCTACGTAAAAGGCTGTCACCTCGTCCAGATAGGCTTTGGTCCCAGGCTTGGGCAGTCCGGAAGGGTGGCATCCAGTCAACAGTAAAGCGAGGGTGGCTACTATCCCGCAACGGGCGGCTGCTCGGGCTTGCCGCGATCCGCTCGGGTTTCCCCGTCTTCGACAGCTTCTACTCCTCATATGGCCCTATGTTTGCACACCCACGCTAGCTTACGTCACCGGTGCGCTGGCTTCCTATCCGATCGCTGGCGCTGGCATGGGAGCCCTGACGAGGCCGTATTGCTGCAGGTTGAGGTTATCTGAGGGTTGATTAAGGCGTCATCATCCGAAGGGTGGAGTGAATTTCAACCTTTTGGTTGATGAGGGGTGCCGTATGTTTTTAAGTATGCGACTTCGACTGGCGCTACCTCTTGTCCTGGTCCTGGCATGGTTTGCGACTGTCCCGTGTCATGCCTCCTCCGACCTGGCCCTGGTTGGTGCAAAGATTTATCTCTCCCCAACCGAACCACCAATCGAAAACGGCTCAATCCTCATACACAGCGGCCACGTTCTATCGGTTGGACCGGGCGCTGCGATCAAAGTCCCACGCGGTATAACCGTAATCGATTGCAAGGGCCTCGTCGTGACGGCCGGTTTCTGGAACAGCCACGTGCACATGCTTACACCGGGGTTGATTCATGCAGACACGCTCTCGTCTGGGCAGACCACGTCACAACTTCAAGAGATGCTCACAAGGTGGGGATTCACGACCGTCTTTGACATCGCTTCTGTGCTCCAGAACACCAATCTCATCCGTCATCGCATAGAGAGCGGCGCTGTGAAAGGGCCGCGGATTCTCACCGTCGGTGAACCCTTCTGGGTGAAAGGTGGAACGCCTATTTATGTCAAAGGGTTCCTCGAAGCCAATCACCTCAGCATGCCGGAGGTGGAATCAACTGCGCAGGCAAAGGAGCGAGTGCGCCAGCAGGTTCGCGATGGCGCGGACGGCATTAAGATTTTTGCGAATTCGATCGAGAGCAATGGCATTTTGACCATGCCATTGGACATGGCTCAGATGATCGTCGCCGAGGCCCACCGTGCCGGCAAACCTGTTTTTGCCCATGTTTCAAATAATCAAGGAATCGACGTGGCACTCCAGAGCGGGGTCGATATCCTGGCTCACACCACTCCTTTCGATGACCTCTGGAGCCCGTCTTTCGCGGGACGATTGACGGCAGCTCACATGGCCCTTACGCCGACGCTTACCCTGTGGGACATCGAGTCCAAGAAGGGTAATGCCTCACCTGACGATATCGAGAAGGGCATGAGCAGGGCGGCCCAGCAACTGGAGGCCTTCTCTCAAGCCGGGGGGCAGGTCCTCTTCGGCACCGACGTCGGCTACATCGAGCAATTCGACACTTCGGAAGAATTCAAGTGGATGTCCCGCGCCGGCATGAATTTCCAGGAGATTCTTGCTTCGCTCACCACGAACCCCGCCCTGCGCTTCGGCTACTCAACTCACAGCGGACGCGTCGCGAAAGGATTTGATGCCGATCTTGTGGTCCTACGTGCTGACCCGGCTCAGAACGCTTCGGCATTTTCAAAAGTCCGCTACACGATCCGAGCTGGGGAGGTCATCTACGCGGAGAAATGAAGTCCTTAAGAGCGGCCGAAACCCATTCTGGACAGCCGGAAACCCTCATTCATAATTTGCGGTTGATCGCTGCCGGTTGACGGGCAAACAGGAACCAACCGCATGCCTGTTTAGGCTGAATGGGGCCTGGGTTCGATCTTTCTGCTAATTTCCGGGACACTACGCCAACAATCCGAATGGCAGATTGGGGAATCAAACGGATCATGAGGGTACAAAAGGGCTTGATCGGTGTCGTCGTAACTCTGCAGGCCGTGCTTTTTCTGGCGCACTTTCTTGTTTATGAGACGTGGGCATTTTCGCCCGCACGAAGCGATCTCCCGGGGACGCTGTGGATCAGGCTGGTTCTCGGCTTTCTGTCGGTGAGCTTTGTTGCCGCTTCCCTCCTTGCCTTCCGCTATACAGATGCTGCGGTGCGCGCGTTTTACACGATTGCTGCCGTTTGGTTGGGTTTTTTGACATTTCTCTTCTTCGCCGCTGTTGTCTCCTGGATAGTTTTCGGGGGTGCGCGGCTGGCTGGGCTGGACGTGAGCTTCCATCGGATGGTGGAATGGCTGTTCGGCGCCGCAGCGGTGGCTGGCCTCTACGGAGTTTTCAACGCAAACTGGACGCGAATCACTCGAACGACGGTACGACTCGCGAACCTGCCGCCGGCGTGGCGCGGGCGGAGGGCGGCGCTCATCAGCGACCTGCACCTGGGGCATGTGCGAAACGGCAGTTTTCTGCGGCGGATGGTTGCAAAGATTTTGAAGGAAGAGCCGGACGCGATTTTTATTGCCGGCGACTTGTTTGACGGCACGGCCATCGACGTCCGGCGAGCAGCGGAGCCGTTGAGCGAGCTCGTGGCGCCGCACGGCGTGTATTTTGTCGCGGGAAACCACGAGCAGTTTGGGGATGACAGCAAATATCTGCATGCCATCGCGGCAGCCGGGGTGCGCGTGCTCATCAATGAGAAGGTGGAAGTTGACGGTTTGCAGATTGTTGGTGTGCCGTACCGGAACGCGGCGCATGGCGGGAATTTTACGTCGGTGCTACAAGGCATCCGCTTGGATCGCGATCGCGCGAGCATTCTATTGACCCATGCACCCGACCATCCGGAAATTGCGGAGGCTGCGGGCGTTTCTCTGCAGCTATCCGGGCATACGCACCTTGGGCAGTTCATACCTTGGAGTTGGATGGCGCGGCGGATTTACCGCCAGTTTGTATACGGCTTAAGCCGGATCGGGAAGATGCAGGTTTTCACTTCAAGCGGAGCGGGAACCTGGGGTCCGCCGCTGCGACTCGGATCGAATCCCGAAATTGTAGTGTTTCACTTCGAGTAACGTTCACTGGCTGTGGGCTGCCGCCCTTTGAGCTTTCGCTGCCCAGAAGTTAGTAAACACAATGTGACTTATCGGGACGAATTCGCACTTGTGGGCAAAATAACCTGGACGCTCACCTATTCGGCGAGGAGCGCGCCCAAGTAAAACTGGCCGCCGACGTGTTCTTCATATCGACCACCTGTTTGCGCGCATGCGGCGTCTTAATATATACGAAGCAAAGACGGAATGGCCTTTCGCCAGGGCGAAACCGGACGATCAGCCGTCCGGTTCCGCCCGCTGCAGCCCAAACAAGAACTTTCATGTTTGACCTCGATCTTTCTTGACGTTAGCGCCGCAGTTCCCAAGGAACCGGGCTGATTCAGCTTGCCCCGGACTTACGCCTTGACGGCGTTCTGTGCAGCCGCAAACACATCGCGTGCGGACGTCGTACCCGCTACGTGCTCCGTACCCGTGATTCCGAGGTCCATCCATCCCGCGTTAACGCTCTCAAACATTTCTTCGGCAGGTCCAGTGTGGCCCTTCGGGATGCCGAACTGCGCGAACGCTTCCGACCACCCTACACGCGGGACCGCAAAGGCTTTTACGTCGAGTGTCAGGACTTCACCCAGTTGTCCGGCCACTTCATCCGCGCTTACCATCGAACCCAGCTCGATGACGCGATGCCCTGACCAAGCCGCCCCGGTGAGAAGCGTTGCCACCTCCGCGCCGACGTCGTCTGACGCGACCATTGTCGATTTCCGGTTTGTGGGATTGTAGAAGACCGGTAGTGTTCCGCCTTGGGCGGCCTGTAAGCCGAAAAGAAAGTTTTCGAAAAAGCCGCCTGCGCGCACAAATGCGACCGGAGATGGCAGGCTGCGAAAACCTTGCTCCAAGAGTGATAAGGCTGTGATCATCCCCGCCCCGCTTTTTCTATTCGCGCCCATCGACGAGAGCGCTGCCACCCGCGGGGGCACCACCTTGGTCAGCGCTTCGACATAGTTCGCAATCACGCCCCTTGCTTCTCTGTAATCAGGCGAGGGTGCCCATACAGCCGGCAACATAACAAACGCGCCCTCAACACCTTTGAGCGCCGCCGCTATGGCTGTCGCATCGTTCCAGTCTCCATCCACCAACTCCACGCCTTGGTCTGCCCACTTCGCCGCTTTCTCGCGATTGCGCACAAGTGCTCGCACCTGTTTGCCTTGCTTCAGCAGATGCCGCGATGTGGCGCCCCCAACTTTTCCAGTAATGCCCATGACTAGATACATGCTCGTTTTCTCCTTGTTAGAACGAAGGTGATGCTCTGATGCGAACGCCAGAGCTTGTGAATTGCGCAGCTAGCACTAGTCCCGTGAGTTTCCACAGTTATCCGTCGCATGATTCGCTACAGACCTTTACACAGCCGATCGGATCGCCTCGATAAGAGAGGTGGTTGATCCTCGCGGAGGCCTTGCTATGTGGTCGTCACCGTCACGGCCTGACGCACATACCGGCTGCTTTCCAGTTGCTGCACCATGAAGGCTGCCAGATCGGCCCGCCCGATTTTGTGCGCCTTCTCGCCGCCCTCCGTGCTCAGCACCCTGGCAACGCCGGTCTTCTCGCCGTCAGTCAACATCGGCGGCCGCAC
>JBAVQC010000117.1:0-9627 GCA_049693715.1 Acidobacteriaceae bacterium
CGTTATCGTGAGAAACGAACACGCCGCCATAGATCTTATCGTTGACCACGCCAGCCAGGATGGTTTGTGGGGTTTTGGCATCGATCAACAGGCTGGCCACCTGACGTTGCGAGAAGCCGGTGTTGGAGGCCTTAAAGGTGGTTGCCGAGTCGTCGCTCTCCAGCACGCCGCTGCGGTCGGTTGCCAACAGTACGTGCTGCGGATTTTTGGGATCCACGAAGACGTCGTTCACAATCACGTCCGGGCCGGTCATCCGCTTCCAGGTGGTTCCCCCGTCGAGGGTCTTGTACAAACCTTCGGTAGTGCCTGCATACACGGTGTTGCGATTGGTCGGATCGAGCATCAGGACGCGCGTTCTGCGCGCCGTGGAGGGAATGCCCTGGATCTTTTTATAGAGTTCGCCGCCGGTGTCGCTGCGATAGATTCCTGAGCAGGCGCTGGTGTACACCACGCTGGTCACCGTGGGATCGATGATGATGGAGAACACGTCCGAGTCATCGATCAAGCCTTGCTTGATGTTGTGCCAGTTGGCGCCGCCGTCGGTGGTTTTCCACGGCAAGTGCCAAGTACCTGCGTAAACGGTGCGCGGATCCTTTGGATCAATGGCGATGGACTCCACTTCATGGAGGTCCATGCTGCCGGCAGGCGTGATCTGGTTCCAGTGCACGCCGCTGTCTTCGCTACGGAAGACACCCTTCAGGGTGCCGGCAATGAAGATCTTGGGATCTGAGGGAGCCTGGCTAAGAGCGCGGATCGATTGGCCCTTCATACCTTCGACCGACGTCCAGCTCTTGCCGGCGTCGTGGCTGATGAACAGTCCGCCGTCGGGATGGTCTACCACCCAGGTGCCGACCAACAGGGTCTTCGAGTCGGACTCATCCACCAGGATGTTATCCACCAGCAGGTCGTCGGTCTTGGCCAGTTTGGCCAGCCTCTGCCAGCTCCCGCCACCATCGTCGGTCTGATAGATCCAGCTGTTGGTGGTTCCGAGATAAATATGTTTTGGATTGGTTGGGTCAGCGGCAAAGCTTCGCCCGTCGCCGCCGTCGGGACCTACGGGTACCCAGGACGCTGACTGTGCAGATGCCGGCTGATTGGGGAGAAGAGCTACCAGGAGAAATGCTGAGGAAAGTGTACGCCCGATGAATGGAGTCATTGTTCTCTACTTGTGTGTGCCTGGAAATCTGGAAAGCTCGACGAGACTTGTCCGGATCTAACCGTGCGCCTGCGAGCGGGGCAGGGTCAAGCACAATGAAAAGGGTGGCCATTACTAAGTGGCCACCCTTCCCTGTTATAAGCCGCCGGTACCGTTACTGAGCCGGGGCTGCTGCTTTCTTCCTGCGATGGGGACGAGCCGGAGCTGTTCTGGCTTGTGCCTTCACAGAGTTCTCGTCGACCGCAGTGGCGCCAGGTACGTCGCTGTCAAAGGTGGCGCCGGCGGGCACAAGGTAGTTCTCTGCTTCCTTGTTACCTTGGGTACCGGTCCGTACCTGAACTCGGGAAGGATCGATGCCCTTCTCCTTGACCAGGTAGTCCTTTGTGTTGACGGCGCGTTGTGCAGCCAGCGTGTCGGCCTTCTTCTCTGTCGAAGCCGCCTCGCCAACTACGACCGCAGTGGCATCGGTTTGTTGTTGCAGGTTCAGAGCGACGTCATCGAGGCAAGCCTTCGCCTCGTTGTCCACGCGGGCCGGACGCTTCTTATCCCGATCGAAGTTGATCGAGCAAAGTGTCTTGGTCTTCGGGGCGGGCGGTGGCGGCGGTGCTTCGACGCTGACGCTGGTGGTCGAGGTCGCCGTTTGGCCCTTATCGTCTTGTACCGTGCAAGTGACGGTGATGGTGCCGGCAGGTGCTCCGGTCGTGCTCAGCGTAGCGCTATTGCCGCTGCCGCTGATCTGGCCGGCCGACGCGCTGTACGAATAAGTCAGCGGCCGGTTCTGCGGGCTTACACCCTGGGAAGTGATGGTCGCCGTGCCACCAGGCTGAACGGTCGTCGGATTCGCCGAGCAGCTGAGGGTCGGAGGATCGTATTGCTTGATGGTGAAGTTGGCGGTGCAATCGGCGAACCGGCCAACCTTCTGGCCTTCGGAAACGTGACCGGTGACAGAGTAGTTGCCAGGGGCCAGACCAGTGGTATCGACCGCACCGGTGGTGTTGTCGCCCTTAATGTTGACGCCGCCGCTGCCCGTCCAGCTATAGGTTGCTGTCTTTTTCGGGTTCAGGTTCGCGGCCGTGCCGGTAACCGTGACAGGATCGCCAGGAAAGGCCGGCGAAGGAGACGCGGTGCAACTGTAGGTCACAGGAGGCGGCGGAACGATGCTGCCCACGTGATAGAGAAGGCCGGTGCTCAGGCGCACAACATCCAGGTTCGCCCTGCCGCCGGTCGGATATGGCGGTTGGGGACCAAAGTTGGCGTGGAAGTATTCGTAGTCTGCCTGGAACAGGCGCAACCCGAGTTTTCCTCCCAGGAAGGGCAAATTGTAGTCCAATCCGCCGCCTACCGTCAGCTCAGGGCCAAAGGTGTAGGGCTGGTGGAAGGGGCCACCCAAACGGACAAACCCGGCATCTCCATGAACGAAGGGCGTAATCTCCCCGGTCGGGTAGCGAAAAATAATACCCAACGCACCCGTAGAGGCTCCGTCATTGTTACCGTCTGGATGATTCGCGTATTCGATCTGCCCACCGACGTAGCGGTTGAAGAAGTAGCTCACGCTACCAATCGCACCGTAGTTAATGGACGAGTACGTGACCGGGCCGGGGACGCCAATGTTGGCGCCCGATGGAATCGTAACCGAGCCGTGGGGGGCGAGATACGTATAGCCCAGGAAAATGTCAATTCGTGAAGCTGGCGAGTCTGCAGGAGCAGCCGGCTTGGGGGCTGTACTGGTCGAATCCTGAGCTAGGAGACTCACCGAACCGAGTCCCACTGCACTAGCCACTAGCAGAATTCGGCCCAGTGAAGTCAAGGGGCGAGAGAGCATGCGTCTATCCTCCGCAACCACTGGAAAGTCATACAAAACCTGGAAGTCTTTCAACAAGGCATCGAGCCAAATGGGACGTGGCTCGACTCACAATCAATTTCGCATCACGCAAATTCAGACCGTTGGATGCAAAACAGTCACATCCGGTAATCTACAGCATATTTCTTATATCGACTAGCCTTAATTCTCAACATCTTAACGGTGGGAACGCGAAGGGAGTTAGCTTCTGGTTACCTCGTTCGCCAACCAGGGTCTTCGGTCACACGCAAAAAAGAACCGTCCAGCAAAGTTATTACAATTGCACAATTATTGGAAGTTTAATGCGCGTTTTGCGCTGCCCCGCTCGCGCAGTATTTTTTCCTGGAGAAGGGTGATGGCGTACATCAACTGCTCCGGACGTGGGGGGCACCCGGGCACATAGACGTCGACCGGGATAATCTGGTTGACTCCCTGCACCAGGGCGTAGTTGTTAAACACTCCACCGGAAGTGGCGCAGGCGCCCATGGAGATGACCCATTTTGGCTCCGGCATCTGCTGATAAAGCCTGCGAATGACGGGGGCCATTTTTTGCGATACCCGGCCGGCGATGACCATGAGGTCGGATTGGCGGGGTGACGGCCGAAAGACTTCCGCGCCAAATCGCGCCACGTCAAAGCGAGCGCCGCCCATGGACATCATCTCGATGGCGCAGCAAGCCAAGCCAAATGTCATTGGCCACACCGAGCTCTTGCGGACCCAGTTCACGGCAAAATCGAGGGAGGTCATGACGACTCCCTCTGGTTGCTCGTAACCGAAATTGACTTCGCGAACTTTCTCCTGATTTTTGGCGCTGGATTCGAGATTGCCAAACAGATACCGGTCAGTGAGGGGTGCGCTCATACCTAACACTATAAGGCATTTGCCAGGCGGATTCCGGAAAGATACGCCCCCGCTCAAAACCTCTCAGAAAATTTCCCAACTTAGTTCCGTAGAGCCTGCCCTGAGCTTGTCGAACGGGGACGTCTGACCTTCTGAGCTGTCCAAATTAGCGGAATAGCGAGCTTTTTGACGATGTAACTGGTTGATTGCTTTGAGGCGAGTTCGGCCGTGACAAATTCAGGTTGCTCTGTTTGATCGGCGCTGTATAGATGGCTGCGAGTTCATCCGTACCACGCGGTCTGCGCACTATAAGGAGTTTAGCGTTCTGCGTGAGAACTAAAAGAAAACCGCAGATCCCACGGCACGCCGGGGCAGGCGAGATGACAATTCTGCTTGAGCATCGTATTCCGCCTTTCCAGGAGAGGTCCACGGAACTGCAGATCCGCTCGGCTTCCCCGGATTTCCTGTTCAGAGTTGTGGCTTCGGTCGACTGCATGTGGTTCTCTTGGGAGAGAACCACATAAGTGCTCGCCGGTGAGAGCGGTGAAGTAGGAAATCCGGTACGCTTCGGGATGACAAACAGGGGAGGGTTGTGGTGAGGGAGAGGGCGGTTGCCAAAGGACAGGGTGACGGTTAAAGGGGAGCTCGGTCGTCAAAGTGCGAAATCAAAAAGTCACAGGCTCTCGGGATGACAACAAGGAGAGGGTGGTTGTAGGGAGAGGACTGTTGCCAACGGACAGAGTGGTTGTTGAGGCGGAAACCATTAGCAACCGCCCACTAGCAACCGCCCTTTCGATTAGCAACCGCCCTTTCCCCAAAACAGCCCCCTCCTTTTTGTCATCCCGACCCGGATTTCCTGCTACGCTGCGCTGGACAAGGCTGCGTGTGCGCCTTTCTTTTGAGGAAAGGCGCATGAGGTTCGCCAACGCCACCAACATCAACAGGAAATCCGGGGGAGCGAAGCGAGGGATCTGCAGTTCTACGGACCTTTCCTGGAAAATCAGAGCAGCCTCCTGAACATGAATTCGACCGCAGTAGAGAGACCAGCGCTCTCCTTCCAAGGGTGACTTTCCGAATACTACGCATTTGAAGTTGACCTGCGAACCCAGACTCACGCATTAATCTGATCACCATGGAAAGCCAAACCAGGCTGGTTATCGGAATCGCCACTCACAACCGTCCCGCGATCCTCGCCGAAACCATCGCCTTCCTGGCCAAACAAACAAGACAACCCGACAAAATCATCATCGCCTACGCACACCCGGCGGACATAGCCGACGCCCCCCGCCTCTTCCCGCAAGTGACCTTCATCCAGACCGAACTGGGGCTCACCCGGCAACGAAACGCAATCCTGACCCTGGCCCGTAACGACGACATCTTGCTTTTCATCGATGACGACTTTTATCTCGACCCCCATTACCTGCAGATCACCGAGCGCTTTTTCGTGGAGAATCCTGGTGTCGTGGCTTCCACCGGAAGGTTGCTGGCGGATGACGTCAAAGGACCCGGTCTCACCGTGGAGCAGGCGAAGTCCATCGTAGCCCGCAACGAGGGCGCCCGCAGCGAGCAGCAGATCACACCTACCTTTCTCGCCTACGGTTGCAACATGTGTCTCCGTCTGGCCACCATCCGCGAACATAATCTACGCTTCGACGAAACCCTGCCGCTCTACGGATGGTACGAGGACTGGGATTTCTCCCGCCAAATCACATCCTTTGGGACGCTGGTCCAAATCTCGAATGCGTGCGGAGTACACCTCAGCACCAAGGTCGGACGCTGCACCGGCCTGCGCATGGGATACATGCAAGTAGCGAACCCGATCTATCTGGCGCGGAAAGGAACCTTTCGCTGGCCCCTGGTCTTCAGGTTCATCATCGGCCCATGTCTGAAAAACCTGGTGCGAAGCCTGGCGCCGGAAGCACACATCGATCGCCTGGGAAGATTCTGCGGAAACCTCACCGCCTTCCGCGATCTGCTCACCGGCACCCTCAGCCCGCAACAGATCGTCGACCTTTAATCCATTCCGCATATTGCAGCAGGATGTAGTTGTCCGTCATGCCTGCGATATAGTCGGCCACCACCCGGGCCGCGCCATGCTCAGCAATCTGCGACTGGTTAGCGACCGGTAACAGCGACGGATCATTTACCCAGCACGCAAATAGAGTGCGGACCACCATCGCCGCCTCCTGCAGGTCCCGCTGCAGTTCCTCCCGGCTGTAAAGCGTTGCGTAGAGATGTTGTTTGGCTTCGCGGCGAAGCTCCTCCATCAGCGGTGAGAACGCCACCAGGCGATGAGGGGACCGGCGGACATCCTGGAGCGTAACCACACCGCCGGCGCTGACTCGGCGCGCCGTCTCCCGAATCAGATCGCCCACCAGGCTGTTCAGCATTCTCTTCAAGGCTTCATTGGAGAGCAGGTTTTGGCCAGCGGTAGGGAACTCGCGTTCCGCGGCGCGCAGGGATTCATCGAAAATCCGCACATGCTGGCGGAGCACCTCCGGCAGAAGCATGCCGGCTTCCATCCCGTCATCCATGTCGGCCGTGAGATAGGCGATTTCATCCGCCAGATCGATCAGCTGTGCTTCCAGGGGAGGCTGCTGGTCAAGAAAATAGCAACCGAGCTCCGGGTGCTCGGCGGCTGAGTAATTGCGGGAGTGCTTGATAATGCCTTCCCGCACGCCCAATGTGAGATTCAGCCCGCGAAACGCGGCATACCGAACCTCAAAGTATTCCACCATCCGCAGCGCGTGCAGATTGTGGTCGAAGCGCAGGCCAAATTCCTGCATGGCCTCATCCAGCGCCCGCTCGCCGGCATGCCCGAACGGCGGATGGCCAATGTCATGCACCAGTGCCAACGCTTCGGTCATGTCTTCGTTCAACTTCAGCGCAGTCGCGATCGCGCGTGCTATTTGCGCGACTTCCATGGTGTGGGTGAGCCGGCTGCGAAAGTGATCGGAGTAACGGTGAGTGAAGACCTGGGTTTTGCCCGCCAGGCGGCGAAATGCCCGCGCGTGAATGACTCTTGCCCGGTCACGCTGAAAGGGAGTGCGGTAGGGATGGGCCGGCTCGGGATGCTCCCGCTGCGCCAGCGGGCTCTCCTCGTCGTCACCAACCGCGCAGCTTGGCGGCAGTGACAAAATCTCGCCGGTCGCTCGCCCGGCGGTTACCACCTTACTGCTTCGGGCTGGCGCCCGCCGATTCTTGCCTGGCCAACTTTACTCGCGCGCTATCCAGCTTCTTCTGCACCTTGTTGACGTCGCCTGGTTCCGCGTCGGCCGGCACAGTCCTGGCATACTCCTGCAGGCTCTGCTCCCATTGGCCAGCGGCCATCTTCAGACGGCCGGTCTTTTCGAACAACTCTCCCAGGTGGTCATGGACCTGGGGATCCTGTCCAATGCGCTCGCTTGCCTTGCGCAGGTTAGCTTCCGCCAGCGCATATTGACCCATCTTGAAGTACACCCAGCCCAGCGAGTCCAGGTAGGCGCCATTCTGGGGGTCCAGCTGCACTGCCTTCTGCACCATGGACAGGGCTTCATCCAACTTGACGCCACGATCCGCCAGCATGTACCCGAGGTAGTTGAGCGTCATTTGGTTGCTGCTGTCGATGGCCAGAATCTTGCGGAATTGCTCTTCGGCGGAATCGTAGCGCTTTTGCCGCTCATCGAGCGCCCCGCGGAGAAAGTAGATGTAGATCTTGTCGTCGTTATTTGCCGGAACGGACACGCCCTGCGCATTTGTCGTCGTAGGGGCGAGAGCGTCGGCCGCATCGATCTCGTCTGCGGCATCCTTCCAGCGGTGCATTCGGGTGTACATCTGGGCCAAAGCCAGGTGAACCTCACGGTCGCTGGCGTTGCCCTTAAGCTGCGCCTTGGCTAGCTTGACGCCTTCCTCAGCCCTGGTGGTATCCGCCAGCTGGCCGGCCAGCATCAACTGGATCGTCTTGTCCTTGGGCATGGCCGCCGCGGCCTGTTGCGCTACCTGTGTCGCCTTTTCGTATTGCTTGGCATCGCGGTAGGCCTCCACCTGCCCCTGGTACCCGCGCTCCGCGTAGTCCCCACCCATGGCGATCATCAGCTGGTAGGTCTGAACCGCCTGCTCGGTCTTGTTCTGCTCGCGGTAAATATTAGCCAGCCGGTCGAGGAAAATCGAGCGATTGTTCTTCTCCGCCTCTGCGTATTGCCCGTCCGGATGGTTGGTCTGCTTCACCAGCATTTGCAGCGCCTGCGCAGCCTCGTCATAGCGACCGAGTGAGTCGTCGATCAAGGCCTCATTGAAGCCGACTTCCAGCGAATCCGAAGCCAGGGACTTGGCCTTCTTCAGGGTGGTGAGCGCCTGCTCATAATGACCTTGCCGCCGTTCGATCTCGGCCAGACGCAGATAAGTCTGCGCGTCCTGCGGATCGGCAGCCGAAATAGCCTCAAAGTGCTTGAGGGCCGCACCCAGCTGGTTGTCGTTCAACAATGCTTGCGCCAAGCCCCGTTCGGCATCCAGGTTGTCCGGTTCCATATCGAAGGCCTTGCCGTAGGCATCAATGGCCTTCTTGTTTTCCTTGAGCTGGTCGTAACTCATGCCCAGCGCATAGTCCATTTTGGCCGTGCGGTCGTCCTCCGGAACGGCACTCAGCACTTGAATCGCGTGCGTCATGTCGCCCGAGTCGCTGTACAGCCGCGCCAGGTTCAGCACCACGTCTTCGGAATTAGGATCAATGTGCTGCGCGGCTTTGAACTGCTCTTCCGCTTTGGGCGTATCGTGGGCCAGCGTGTAGAGCTGCCCCAGAAGCAGCCGGCTCTCGATATCGTTGCTCTTCAGCTCCACGATCTTGGTGTATTCGCCGATGGCGAGCTGCAACACCTTTTCCGAAGGACCGCCATTCTGAGCATTGCCCAGTGACTGCAGGTAAACCCGGCCCAACAGTTTGTGAGCCTCCAGATTGTTGGGGTCGGTCTTGAGAATCTCCTGCGCCGCCAGCACTGCCTCGCGTACTCGCCCGGTCCGCAGGTACAGCTCGGCCAGACCGCTGTTCAGGTATTTCGAGTTGGGATCGGCGTCGAGCGCCAGCTTGTATTCCTCGATGGCGCGCGTGGCGTACTCCGGCCGGCCGTAGTTGGTGGCCGCATCCTCGTACATGTGCGCCAGGCCGAAATGGTAGTAGGCTGCGGAACGATCAGGCTTTGGCGCCGCCGCCGGCGTGGCGGCCGAGGTTGCGACGGGTTGCTGCGGCGAGTCCGCCGCCTGAAGAGGCGACGCCAGGCCAGAGCCCGGGACTACGATCGCTGCACATGCGAAGAAAGTCGTTTGGCGGATCCTGCGGGAGATTTGCGGCTTAACCTTTATGGTCATGTATGGGAGTTCCTGTGACCGGACTCTGTCATTGAACTGACGCCGGTGGTCCAAACGCGGTGCAGAGGAACCCGCATCTTTTTGTCGTATGCGCTTGCAATTCGATCCAGCGCACCATCTGGCCAACAGGCGAATTGTAACCCCATCCAAAAACCCCCCGCACTCCCCAATTTGTTCAGGGGGAAAAGTTTGGCCGTTACTTTCGTCCTCCGTCTAAAGTTCCGCCAGGAGGAGTTTCGATAATTCGCCATTGTTAAGTTTAGACTACTTCTCTTCTGGAAAGGACGTGCCAGATCAGGCACCAATTCGTCTTTTTCCTGTACGGTGAACTCCCAAGCGGATGTTCTGTACGAACGGCACCAAATCGCACGCATGAAACAGGCCCGTAGGGCCGGAACCAAACGTCAGCCCAGCCCGGAAGGGCTGGGAGACAGATATCCGAAGATTATGG
>JBAVQC010000118.1:0-2798 GCA_049693715.1 Acidobacteriaceae bacterium
TATCCGATCTGGCCGACGCGCATATTCTGGCGCTCGACCATCTTCGCCGGGGAGGCCAGTCCGAATCTCTTAACGTCGGAACTGGACATGGCCATTCCGTGCTTGAAGTAATCGAATGCGCGCGCCAAGTGACTCAATGCGAGATACGCGCGCGAATTGAAGCGCCGCGCGCGGGTGATCCCGCGAGATTGATCGCCGACCCTTCAAGGATTCAAACTGTTCTCGGCTGGAAGCCTGTCGTATCTGATTTGCGCGCGATCGTTCAATCAGCATGGACCTGGCGGCAACATCATCCGAAAGGCTACTCTAGGTCGATGGAGAAGTAAATCCGGAATACGCCTTTGGCTCGAACGTGATCGATACCCCTTCCTTAAGGGACTTTTGCATCCAATGCAACATCTCCGCCGCAAGCCGATCGTCGCGATGCCAGCAACAGCCGAAAAACTCTTGCTTTCTGCGCCAACTGGCGAAGGCCCTGCAGCGCATGGTAAGTTCAGCAGGATTCGAGAGGCGACCCGCAAACGGCGCTATCGACTCTTCACGTACTAGCGCTACCTGTCAAATGGACAGAATTCTTCCTGCAAAGCACGCCTGGAGTTCTACTTCCGGCCAGGTCTCCAGAAGCGCGCGGCCAACAACCCAACAGAGGAAGGGGGTGGTCGCTTGTGGGCAAAGATTCTTCCGTGATTAGCTACATCCCCATAGATGAATCTCTAACCAATAGATAAGACAAGGTGTTAAGACGCAGCTGTACTCGGCATCTTTGGCATCAAGCGTGCTCCTCTCGAATCCGACTCTCAGCAGCGTCGGCGCTCTCCGTGTGCTCGACGGAGCGCAATTGCAATCAACCTCGTCCACCGAGGACGCCTTAAGAATTTGTTCAGCCTTAGAGTATCGGAGCGATGAACAAAGATTCGGGTGAGGAAATCCTAAAACGAATCAAAAACGCGCTTGAAGCGGCTGTTGAGTCCATCTCGTCATTCATTCCGGGCGCGGTAGCAGCGGAGTTCAAAGTCGGCGATGATCCGATTACAGAGGCGGACCGGGTAGCAAATCGCATCCTGCGTCAGGTTCTAAAGCGGGACGGCGAGGGGTGGCTCTCCGAGGAAAGTTTTGATGACTCGGCGCGCCTCGAGAACGAGCGAGTCTGGGTAGTGGATCCTTTAGACGGGACACGGGAGTTCGTTGCTGGAATTCCTGAATGGTGCGTTTCTGTCGGTTATGTGGAAAACGGAAAGGCGGTGGCTGGAGGCATCTGCAATCCCGGTACTCGGGAATTGTTTCTGGGCGCTGTGGGTCAAGGGATTACCCTCAATGGCAAAGCCGTCCGTCCGAGCAACTGTCGTGGGCTCTCTGAAGCAGTAGTGCTTGCCAGTCGTAGCGAAGTAAAACAAGGAGAGTGGGACTGTTTCAGGCAAGCCCCTTTCGTTACGAGGCCCATGGGATCGGTTGCCTACAAGCTTGCCCTCGTGGCGGCAGGTTTGGCCGATGCGACTTGGACATTGGCTCCCAAGAGTGAATGGGATGTCGCCGCTGGGGTAGCCTTGGTTGAGTGCGCTGGCGGATTCGCCCGCAAGATCGACAAATCTCTGATCCGCTTTAACCAGAAATCCACCCGTCTTCCCGGGCTCCTAGCCTGTGGTCCTTACCTTCTTGAAGAACTAACTTGCCTTCTTGGAGGAATGGCGGCACTCGGTTCCACCAACTTGGAAGGGACTTAAGCACAAGACATGACGGAAGTCACGAAAGCCACGGTAATTGTAATCGGATGCCACCGATCCGGAGCGTCTTTTTTGTACCATTCATCGGTCCGACACGGGCGTCTGGGTTCAATCCGCGTGGGCTATTTCCCATGTGAGATCGATGGTCTATGTTGATTACTCGTATGAATCCACCTCGTGGCGCGGGGTCACCGTTGGGCCGTTCAGTGTTAGAATAATTTCATATATATCGCCAATTTATCACGGAAGTCGTACTAACGAGTAAGCTTGTTGTTACAGGGACGACACGACTTCATATGCTGACAAAGTTAAAAAAGGCGGGGCGCCAGGCTGAAGCCGAACATGAAGCTTCACCGGGGCGCGTCTTCTGGATTACCGGTTTATCCGGCGCCGGCAAGACAACCGTGGGGCGAGAATTGTGCAGCCGGCTGCGTGCTGCCGGTCATTCGGTCGTCTTCCTCGATGGCGACGCGCTCCGTGCTGTGATCGCCGAAGATCTTAGCCACAGCGCGAGCGACCGGCGGCGATCGGCGATGCGCAATGCGCGGCTGTGTCGGTTGCTGGCTGGCCAGGGCGCCAATGTCATCTGCGCGACCATATCGCTGTTTCACGAGGTGCAGAGTTGGAACCGCGAGAACATCCCTGGCTATCGCGAGATCTACCTTCGGGTCCCGATAGACGAGCTACGGCGTCGGGATAGCAAAGGCCTCTACGCCGGGGCTCAGCGTGGCGATGCGCGCGACGTCGTTGGCATTGACGTGACGGCTGAGGCCCCCCAGGCACCGGACCTGGTCCTCGACAATTATGGGCCGCTCGACGTCGCTACGGCGGTTGACCGAATCTTGGCGGTATGCGCCGGGCGGGATGACGCGGATGCGGCGCAGCCGGCGCGCCTGGTCGCCTTCAAAACGAAGGCGGAATCTCTGGAGGCGCTGGCACCGCTGCTGCGCAATGGGCGCGTCCTGCCGCAGGTCCGATTCTCGGTTGGCGATTGGCGCTCGGACCCCGCCGCCGTGCTCGCTGCCGTCACCGCTGCGCCCTGGGGTTCAGACCGGGTCATCGTGCGTAGCAGTGCAC
>JBAVQC010000119.1:0-3392 GCA_049693715.1 Acidobacteriaceae bacterium
GAGGGAACATCACGGCGGCCAAGTTGCAATTTACTGCTGCCATCAAAGCTGATCGCAACTCGGCCGATGCGCTTACCTGGAGAGGGATTGCCGAAAATCAACTCAAGCAGTATCGCGAGGCGGTGACTGATTTCAAAGCCGCTCTCCAAATCGACGCCAACGCCCAGCCGGCACATTACAACCTTGCCCTGGGTCTGATTCGCTTAGGCGAGACAGATGCCGCCATACGCGAGTTGCAGATCGTGGTCGAAGCCAATCCCGAAGCTATGGAGGCGCAGTACAATCTGGCGGTCCTGCTGGAGGAAAAACATTCGCTTGCCCAGGCAGCCCCGCACCTCAATACCGCCTACCGCTTGAAGCCGAACGACCTCGGTGTGATTCAGCATCTGTTGGCCGATGATTTAGCGTTGAAGCAGACCACCCAGGCGGACGAACTTCTGGAGCATCTGCGATCGCCAAATACCGCCCCCGACGCACAGGCACGTATCGCCGTCGACCTCCTCGCCAAGGGATTTTTCTCCCAGGCTGCGTCCCTGTTAGAAATCGCGCGTCCACGGCTAGCCGCTTCCACCGATCTCGACCGGTTGCTGGCTCGTGCTTACATTGGATCTGGAGAAGACTTCAAAGCCGTTCACGTTTTGCAGAACTCAGAGGCCGCCGATCGATCGGGCCAGACCGCCTATTTGGAAGGTTTAGCCTATGCTGCCGCGGGTGCTTCCAGCGAGGCACTTGCTTCCTTCCGCGCGGCGGTCGCGGCTAACCCCCGCGACGCCGGCGCGCGGTTCCAACTAGGTATGCTGGAATCTCATGGTGGAACCGATGCCCGGGCGCAGGGACTCCAGGACCTGGGCGAAGCGGCGCACCTCGACCCGCGGAATGCCTCGTATGCCGTGTCACTCGGCAGAGCATTGCTCGAAGTCGACCGCGCCGCCGAAGCACTTCCCTATTTGGAGCGAGCCCGCGCCGAAGGATCTGAGGAAGCAGTGCGCAACCTTCTTTTGGGCATCGCACAGGCGTCGACCACCGGGGCGGCCTCGGCCCAGCCGGCTCTTGTACGCGCCATCGCCATCGACCCTTCCATTGCTCTCTCCCACGACCTTCTCGGGTTTTGCTATTTTCAGGTGGGCGACTATGCGCAGGCCGCGAAGTCATACCAGGAGGCCAGCGACCTGAGTCCGCAAACCGCGCGCTTCGCGTATGACACAGCGCTTGCGCTCGACCGGCAAAACCGTGCAGACGAAGCCCTGCCTTATGCAGAGAAGGCAGTCCACCTCGATCCCTCCTCCGCCATGAACCATTATCTGTTGGGCAAACTGTACGGCAAGCTGGAAAGAAAGCAGGAGGCCGTCGGCCAACTCGAAACTGCGATCGGCCTCAACCCTGATCTTGACTACTCCTACTACCTGTTAGCCCGTATGTATCTGCGCATGGGTGACACGGTTAAAGCCCAGGAGTGGAACGCCAAATTCCAGCAGCTCAAGAAAGAGCAATTCAAGTTGCATGGAGTCAGCAGTATGAGTTCGGCGCCCAGCAGCCGGGTGGCGCCCACGGCGTTACTGAACGGAAAGCAACTGGATCCGGAGAGCTCGCCGGCCGAACACCAGTGACTTCGGCGAGCCGCTCAATGCCATGAGAAATACGCACGATAGCCTGAAGGCAAGGAGGCAGTGAATCCCATGACGGCAGATGTATCCAGGGTCTCTCGCCGCGGGATGCTCAAAATGCTGGTGGCCGCCGGGCTGGTTGGGCTTGGCCCCGCGGATAAGCTGTTGGCCGCGCCGCAACAAGGGATGGCATCCGGCAACCTGAAGGCCAGCCCTGAACCGCCCGCGGGAACCCCAGTCGCCGACTTTGTCGATCTGGCGGCGCAGGCAGGGCTGACGGCCAAGGTCGTAATCGGCGGCGAACGCAGCAAGCAGTACATTCTCGAGACCACCGGAGGCGGGGTCGCTCTATTCGATTACAACAACGACGGTTGGCTCGATATTTTTCTTGTCAATGGCTGGCGTGCCGGAGGGTTCCCTCCGGGGAGCGAACCTACCAATCATCTGTATCGCAACAACCACGATGGCACATTCACCGACGTAACCGAAGCAGCCGGGCTCATCCACCATGGCTGGGGTCAGGGAGTCTGTGTGGGCGACTATGACCATGACGGCAACCTGGACCTCTTCGTCACTTATTACGGAAAGAACGTGCTTTACCACAACAATGGCAACGGTACGTTCACTGACGTCACGGCGAAAAGCGGACTGTTGACCGCGGAGAACCTGTACAGCACCGGGGCCGCGTTCTTCGACTACGATCGCGACGGACATCTGGACCTGTTTGTCAGCCATTACACTATTTACGAGGACGCGACCCGCTTCGGTCTGGGATCGGAGAAAGGCTGCCATTACGATGGCCTCCCAGTGTTCTGTGGTCCCCGCGGTCTGCGGGGAGCGACGAATACGCTCTACCGCAACAATGGCGATGGCACATTTACCGATGTCTCAAAAAAAGCGGGACTGGCCACCGATGGCCACTTCGGGTTTTCGCCTTTGGTCCTCGACTACGACAACGATGGTTGGCCGGATGTCTATGTAGCTGACGATTCCACCGCTTCTCTGCTCTTTCATAACAACCGCGACGGTACCTTCACCGAGATCGGCAGCCTGGCGGGCGTTGGCTTCAGCGAAGACGGCCGCGAACAGGGCGGCATGGGAGTCGCTGCCGGAGATTACGATGGCGACGGATTCCTCGATATCGTCAAGACGAACTTCGACGCCGACACCAGCTCCCTCTATCGCAATCGCGGCGACGGCACCTTCGACGACAATACCTTTGCTTCGGGGATCGGAAGAAATACGAAATTTGTTGGGTGGGGAGTCGGGTTCATCGACTTCGATAACGATGGATGGCCGGATATCTTCATGGCCAATGGCCACGTTTACCCCGAGATTGACAAGGCCTCCGCGGATGCTTCGTACCTGCAGCGGAAGATTCTGTATCGCAACAACCACGATGGCAAGTTTGACGATGTGTCCTTGCGCGCAGGTCCTGGCATACAACTCAAGCGCTCTTCTCGCGGGGTTGCATTCGGCGATTTGTTCAACACCGGCCATACTGACATTCTGGTGAACAACATGAATGAAGCTCCCACTTTGCTGCACAACTTCAAGACATATGAGCACCGCTCGGTTACCTTCAGGCTGGTTGGCAAAGATCCGAACCGCTTTGCCTTGGGCGCACGGGTGATTGTGCGAACCGGAACACTGCACATGATGAATGAGGTGCGGAGTGGGGGCAGCTATCTTTCCCAGGATGATTTGCGCTTGCGATTCGGGCTGGGGGATGCGATCAAGGCGGACAAAGTCGAGATCCATTGGCCGGATGGCAAGGTCGATATGCTT
>JBAVQC010000120.1:0-6077 GCA_049693715.1 Acidobacteriaceae bacterium
GGCCATCACTTCTCTGAAGTTTTCAGTGCTCCGAATCGCCTGCACAACATAAGCGCATTTTCACTTTGCGACGCGATTCGAAGTGCCGAAAGTTCTGAAGACTCTTGTCTGGTTTACCATTCCCGGCAAAGTTCCAATCCCGTCTGACCACGAATCTTGACCACGAATCTTGACCACAAATCCCCCGAGCCATGACTCTGGCTGCCACTGATCCGCAATGAGCAGCCGCACTGGACGACCCCCAGGCTTCCGCGTTGGCAGCCATGGGGGCGCGTACCGGATTCAGCTCCGTGTAGCGCAAGGCCTCCCAGAGGCAACATAACGTCCTTTATGTTGTAGTATTCGCTGCCCAACATCGCCGGCCGAGCCGCTCGCCGCGCATGCTCTTCACGGGATAGCGCCATAGTGCTTGTACATGCATATCGACACCTCACCGGGGCGCACAAAACCCTCGCCCCGGAGCATTGTCTTTCGCGTCAGGCGACCTTCGAATGCGATACCTTCGGGAAGTCGATGTCCACTTCCGTCGCGATGTTGAAGTAGTTGGTAAAGACATTGAGTGCCACATGCGCGATGATCTCCGCGATCTCACCGTCAGAGAAACCCGCGTTTCGCACCGCGGCAAGCTCGGCTTCGCTGATCTGGCCCTTTGTGTCCAAGACCTGCTTCGCAAAGGTAAGAGCCGCAGTCGTCTTGGGATTGTTGCCGTTTCCTTCGCGGCTGGCGACGATCTCTTCGTCCTTGAGTCCGACCATCTTGCCGATAGCCGTATGCGCGGACAAGCAGTAGTCGCAGCTGTTTTCCTGTGCCGTCAGCAGCGCAAGCTTCTCGCGCGTCTTGGCGTCTAGGAGCCCACCGGAGAGCGCTCCGCTGAAGTTGAGGTAGGATTCCAGCACCACCGGCGAGGTCGCCATCACTCTGGTCATATTTGGCACAATGCCGAGTTTGCCTTTCACTGCGTCCAGCAGTTCCTTGGCTTTTCCGGTGGCGGCTGAGGGGTCAATAGCGTTCAAACGTGACATGTTGTTTCTCCTTTGAGTTTCTACCGGCCCGTCTGAGCGCCGTTCTTTTACTCCACCTATATGATTACCGAACGTTCGGTTATGATACAAAGTTTCTTTTGTAATTTCGAGGCACTGGCTAACGACCGAATGTTCGGCATATATAAAGGGAGAGAGCTTTTATGGCAGACCGTATCGTCAGTTAAGCTTCAGTAAGCAAGTCGGGTAGAAGCTTGATAGCCCGTTGGAAAGGCGCTCGATCACCCAGTACACGCGCCATGACAAGAGAGCCCTCGATCCGAACGATCGCTTCTTCAGCGCGAGTGCGCGCCAGTCCTGCGGACATTCCGCTCTCCCGGGCAATGTCAGAAAATGCCTTCATCCAAGCCTGGAGGGCGAGTTTAAGGGTAGCAGCCAGTTCCTCGCTCCCACCGGCAATCGATAGGACATCGGTAATGCAGGGCTTCGTACCATCGTGATAAAACACCCGCAACTGCTCCGCAACAATACTGACACGCTTTCGGGGTATCTCTTCCCCTTTCAGCGGTTCAAATACATGCTCCTGAAACCAGGCGATTACACGGTTGACCACCGCCATAATGAGTTCACCCTTGCCGCCGGGATAACGGTAATACAAACTGGCCTTTTCAAGACCGGTGGCTTCAGACAGTCGGCTTACACTGACCCCCTCGAACCCGTAAGTGCGGAACAAATCGAGCGCCGCGTCCAGGAAGTCGCTGTCGGAGATGGTTTTGTGAGCCACTGTTCAAATCCTCTTCTCAAACTATATTCTGACCGTTCGGTAATGTCCAAGGCGAACGAGGGGCAAATTTTTTTATGTAATCATACCAATCGTTCGGTATCTAACGAAATAGGAATGGCACAATCGAGCTGCAATCGGTCGGATCGGCTGTACCTCTTTCGCGGTCTCGGGTCCTCGTATTGCGAGGTTTTTGCCGCACCCACGCTTGCGCGCCCTATCTGATCAGGGCATCGGGCGGGTGCACCTGACCCAAAAAGAGTGAGGCGAGCGGACCAGATATCGGAAGTTGTTAAGGGAGAGGAACGGGTAAGTGCGATATGGAACTGATGGGATCACTTCAAGGAGAAATCGTCCACAGTGATGGATCTGTAGACCCCCCGGTTCAGTCCGGAGATATTGCGGTTCATGATCGGGAAGATCCGCCGGCTCTTCGCCATTCACTCGTCGTTCGCATTACGCACTGGATTCACGTCGTATGCTTTATCGCCTTCGTTCTCAGTGGGTTCGCCATCCTGCTTGCATATCCGCGTCTGCACTGGGGTGAGACTGGAACGCTAGGAGCCCCTTCGCTCATCGATCTGCCCCTTCCGATGGTCCTCGACCTGGGAATCCGAGGCCCGGGCCGGTATCTGCACTTCCTAACCGCCTGGGTATCGCTGTTTAGTGGATTGGTGTATGCGATCTCCGGCTTATACTCCCATCATTTCCGCCGGGACTTGCTACCCGAGCGCTCCGATCTTCGTTGGCAGACGATTCGAAAAGTCGTGTCGGACCATCTGCATTTTAGGCGGCCCCCGCCGGAAGAGGCCCACAGGTACAACCTCATGCAACGTATGTCCTACTTCGTTGTCGTGTTCGGTCTGTTTCCCTTCATGTTCATTACGGGCTTTGCGATGTCCCCTTCGATAACGTCTGTGTTCCCGATATTCGTGACCATGTTCGGCGGACATCAGAGCGCCCGGACCCTCCACTTCTTCGCTGCCAATCTACTTGCTCTATTTGTCATGGTCCACGTCACAATGGTGATCCTCGCAGGTTTCCGAAGACGCTGCCGCGCCATGATCACGGGCTACTCCGCAGCCGGAAAGAAGCGCTCATGAGCAACAAAATCTCTCGGAGGCGGATCATTACTACCGGTCTCGCGGCCCTATCTAGCGTAGCTGGTCTGGACGCGGCAGCGAAGATTGCAGATCGCTATGGTCTGCTCGCCCCGGACCACCAGGGCATCTTCGGCGTAGGGGAGGCACTGACCTATGGCGCGCAGCGTCTCTTGACCTCTCATCACTCCATGGCCCGAGAATTCAGCCGCAGCGAAATATCAGATGTCTCACCCGTCAACCACGGGCATCCCGACTACGATCCCTATCAACGCATGCTCTTCAACAAATTCAAAGACTGGCGGCTCTACGTGGACGGCCTGGTTGCGCGCCCAATGTCCTTCTCACTCGCTGATCTCAAAAGCTTGCCTTCGCGCACAAATATCACTCAACTGACTTGCGAGGAAGGGTGGTCTTATATCGCCGCATGGACGGGTGTTCCGCTCGCCCTGATCCTGAATCTCGTCGGCGCCAGTGCCAAGGCGAAATGGATCGTCTTCTATCCGTTTAACGATTTCTGGGGAAGTATCGACATCGTCGAAGCCCTTCATCCTCAGACACTGCTTGCCCATGGGATGAACGGGGAGGATCTCACGCCCGATCATGGAGCGCCGATCCGTCTGCGGATTCCCCGGCAACTGGGCTACAAGAATCTAAGGTATATCGCCCGTATCTCCGTGACCGATTCCCTCAAGAACATCGGCGATGGCACCGGCTCTGCGGCCCCGGAAATTGGCTATTCATGGTATGGCGGTATTTGAACGGCTTGGCGCGACGTGTGCGACATGCTTCCTGGTTCCTACAAAATGGTAAAGTCTCTCTCAAATTCGCGGCTGTCTCGACTCTTCCTTTTGTTGTTCCTGTTTGTGCGATGGTGCCCCGCTCAGGATTTTGGAGGACCGATCGTGTGGCATCCATGGTCCCCCGAAATCTTCGCACAAGCCGCTCGCGAACATAAGCTCGTTCTGCTTAATCTGGGAACCGGCTGGTGTCACTGGTGCCGGGTGATGGATCAGGAGATCTATCGCGACCCTGACGTACAGCGATTAGTTGGGAAAAACTACATTGCGATTAAGGTTGATCAGAATTCACGACCGGATATTTCAAACCGCTATCATGGCTATGATTTGCCCGCGACCGTGATGTTCAAAGCGGACGGCAGTGAAATCATCAGACAGCAGGGCTATCTTTCTCCGAGGCAAATGGCATCGATCCTGCAAGCTGTAATCGACGACCCTTCCCCAGGACCCTCGGTCAAACCCGAACCGGACATCACCTACGCGACCTCTCCCAGCCTTCCTTCGGGCCTGCTGGATACGTTGCGAAAGTCTTTCAAGACCCAGTACGACATTCCTGCACAGGGATGGGCGTTTGGGGTGAAGTATATCGACGGCTCACTATACCGGGGAGAGAAACGACGAGGACATTGCTTCTCGCGCCATGCGATTTCTGGCGACTCCAGACATCGCAACGGCCGATCTTTCGGCGCCGGTGCTACTGGCAGAAATGGAGTTCACGCATCCCCCTGAGCACGTTACTGGCTCCGGAGACATGTGGAATCTTGCCCGGATCGAACCGCTCTAACAACTGCAACCCTGTTTCTAATTTAGAAATCTGCGACGGGCATGTCGCTGAGGACCGGCAGCGTCTGAGCTTTCATCATTATCTGCCGTTGAGGCACCGGTGGAAGCGGGCGCACACCAGTCCTGGTTCCATGGGCCACCCATCCGTGCGGTTTCGGCGTAGGACAAATAAACGCGCAACTTTTACCGAACGATCGGTATGTACCAGAGCGAACCAGAATTCTCTCTGGTTGTTTTCCAAAGGAGAAGTGATGCTCATATCCATTTTGAAGAAGTTGTCCGTCCTGTTAGCGCTTGGATTCGGAGGCGTCTACACGGCCCACGCAAAGTCGTCCGAACCCACCCATCCCGCCCCACCGCCGGTGACCGTCTCTTATGGCACTATTAACGTCAACGGTTTAAATATCGCTTACCGTGAAGCTGGAGACGCGTCGGCCCCGAAGATCGTACTGCTGCACGGTTTTCCCTCGTCGCATCAGTATCGTGATCTCATCCGCTCGCTGGCCGATCGATTTCATGTCATCGCTCCAGATTACCCAGGCTTTGGTCTCAGTGACCGACCTGACCCCGCGACGTACGCATATACCTTCGACGGTATCTCTCAAACGATCGAGTCGTTCCTGCAGCTAAAGGGTTTCGATCACTACGGACTCTTCGTGCAGGACTACGGCGGTCCGGTAGGATTTCGGATCGTGGGTCGGCATCCGGAGGCCCTCGATTGGCTGATCATCCAAAACTCCAATGCCTATGACGTTGGATTTACGCCCGCCTGGGACGGCTTTCGGAATGCGCTTTGGAAGGATCGTACCCCAGAGAACGAAAAGCCGCTTGCAGCATTCCTGGAGCATGACGCTATCAAAGGTATCTATCTTCACGGCGCCCAGAAGCCAGAGTTGATTAGCCCAGACAATTGGGAGTCAGACTCCGCCTTCATGGAGCGCCCTTTCGCGAAGCGTCTCAACCTTGACCTCTTCTACGACTACCGCACAAATGTCGCTCTCTATCCCCAGTGGCAGGCGTTCTTGAGGGATCGTCAGCCGAAGACGATTATCTTCTGGGGTGAGGACGATATCTTCTTCACCCCTGAGGGTGGCGAAGCTTTCCTCAAGGATCTGCCGAAGGCTGAAATCCATCGCTTCCACGCTGGTAACTTCGCGGTCGAAGATCATCTCGACGAGATCTCGCAGGACATGCATCGCTTCTACGATGAGAAGGTAGCTCCTAAGAAGTAAGGGACCGCAACAACAGCGACGCGCGCAGCCTGACACCAGGTTGCGCGCACATACTGCCACTCATAATCGTAGCAGCACGTATTGGGATGATCTTGTAGGGCTGACGACCAATATATCCTGGACGCTGGGGAGACCCGCAACCTTCGCCGCACTCCCGCTTAAACCGCGACGGCCGTTACGCCGTTGGAGACAACTCAATGGAAGGCTTTAGGATCTCCACTCCGAAGAAGGCGGCCACCGGTTTGCGCCTGCCCGGGAAGATGCAGAACAGGAAGATGCCAAGGTGACCTCCCACGGCCTGGCTCGCTGGGGAGAAAGATTGGCTCTTACCCTTATTCCCGAAGCGGTGTATGCTCGCGGCAAGACTTAGAAAGCGATTTCGGTAGGGAGCAGATTCTCGT
>JBAVQC010000121.1:0-6536 GCA_049693715.1 Acidobacteriaceae bacterium
CGACGGGAGCGGCAAGATGAAGAATAGGGTGACGGAGAAGAAATTGTCGTGACAGTGTCGCGACAATTGTGCCACAGCTTGTGGCACAATTTCTGACTCGCGGACCGATTCCTGGCAATTTCAGAGGGTCAGCATTCTGGTATAAAACTCGCATCGTAATCGCTCTGCAAACTGTAAATGGGCAGACGCGACCTAATGGGCATACCCTGTCGCCTGACAAAGGCCGGCCTCGCAGGTTGCTTCTTGGACGAGTGTAGGGACAGGGGCACCATCGAGCAGAGCATACTTGGACGGTGAGCAGCACGCCTTCGTCAGTTGTGTCCGGTCCTTCTGCATCACCTTCTCCTCTTTCAGCCAGCCCAGGGTTTGCTTAAGAATTTGCGCTGCTCCGATGTGTGGGGGCATGACGATCCGGTAGTGCATCCACTTTCCTTCGCGCCGCGCAGACACGATGCCCGCGCTACGCAGGTATGCCAGATGCCGCGAAATCTTAGGCTGAGGACCGCCAAGAATCTCCACGAAGTAGCAGACGCAGACCTCTTGATCTCCTATGAGATTCAGGAGGCGTAGTCGCGTATTGTCGCCCAGCGCCTGGAAAAATCGCTCGATACTGAAGGTTTGTTTCGCCATGAATTATATATATGCCTTGACGAATACAAAAGCAAGACATATATTCACGTAAGCAGATATGAGGAGGCAGCATGTCAGAGCAAATTTTGCATTCGGTCAAGTCGAAGTACGGTGCAGTGGCGGAGAGCACTTTGTCCAACAACCACCTAGGCGTTCAGGCGGTCGCTGAGGCTTTCGGGTACTCGGCGGAAGAACTTACGTCCATTCCTGCCGATGCGAACATGGGTCTATCCTGCGGCAATCCGACCGCCACAGCGCATCTTCGCCCCGGTGAGGTTGTCGTCGACTTGGGTTCCGGTGGGGGACTCGACGTGTTCCTGGCGTCTAAGATGGTCGGCCCGACGGGGCGTGCGATCGGCATCGATATGACGCCTTCGATGATCGAGCGCGCTAGAGCCAATGCTGTAAGCGGCGGCTACACCAATGTCGAATTCTACTTGGCCATGATCGACAAGATTCCGCTGCCCGATGCTTCGGTCGATTGCGTTATCTCGAACTGTGTTCTGAACCTTGCACCCGACAAGCCAGCCGTGTTCGGTGAAATTTCCCGCATTCTGAAGCCAGGAGGGCGGCTCGCAATCAGCGATATTGCCCTTAAGCACGAATTGCCAGAAGACCTCGCTAAGAGCATGGCTGCCTACGTCGGTTGCATTGGTGGCGCAATCAAGATTGGAGACTACCAGGAAGGGCTGCTGGCCGCTGGCTTCCAGCATGTCGAGATCGTCGACAGTGGCTCCGACTTGAATGCCTACGCTAAAGTCGATAATCAGGCAGGTTGCTGCTCGCCCACGATGGGCGATTCGGTGAGCTGTTGCACGCCTGCGGCAAGTGCGGAGCCCACCGTTCACGAAGAGCTCACCCAATTGCTCTCGAAGTATGACGTGAACGCTGCCGCAGCAAGCGTTAAGGTCTACGCGATCAAGCCGGACGCATCCGCAGCCAAATCGTGCTGCGGTCCGAGCTGCTGTTCTTAACTCAATTCAACGCGGTTCGTTCCAGCAAGAGGATTCACCCCATGTCTCACTACAACGTGTTATTTCTGTGTACCGGCAACTCCGCTCGCTCCATCATGGCCGAAGCGATCATGAACCATAAAGGTGCGCCGACGTTCACGGCTTACAGTGCCGGGAGTCATCCTTCCGGCACTGTGCGACCGGAGGCGCTTGCTGAGATCACCTCAGCCGGCCTCGGCACGGATGGTTTGCGGAGCAAATCGTGGGACGAGCTCGCGGCTCCGGGGGCACTTCAGCTCGACTTCGTGATCACGGTCTGTGACAACGCCGCTCAGGAGACGTGCCCACATTGGCCCGGTCAGCCCATCACCGCACATTGGGGCGTCCCTGATCCCGTTGCCGTAACGGGCTCGGCCACCAATTCCGACCGAGCCTACAAGCAGGCTTTTTCCATGCTGCAACGCAGAATTACGTTGATGCTCTCCCTACCACTGGCGAGCCTCGATTCCATGTCTCTCAAGAAAGAACTCGACAACATCGGACACCAGTGAGGATGCGAATGCAACTCTTGATTATTGGCGGCAGCGACGCAGGAATCAGCGCGGCCCTGTGCCCGCCAACTCGACCCGAAACACGGACGTCACGGTATTGCTGGACGACGATTTCCCCAGTTACAGCATTTGCGGGCTGGCGTTCTACCTGAGCGGTGAGACTTCGGACTGGCGAAGCCTCGCGCATTGAATAGAGATCGAAGGCATCACCGTTCGACGGGCACCACGCGCATCGCATCGATCCCGAGAGTAAAAAGTTCATTGTTAAAGGATTGTGAGTATGGTGTTTCCATTCGGAGAGATACTCCGCGTTTGACTAAATCAGATTTTGAACGGAGAGACCATGATCCCATCGGATAACAAGCGACTTCTGGCAGCCTTAAACGAAAACTGGCAAGCCGAGATGGAGGGCTTCTCCACCTACTCTGCACTCGCCAGGAACGAGAGTGATCCACACCGCCGCAATGCATTGCGTGGCCTCGCAACGGCGGAGAAACACCACGCAGACCTTTGGGCTGCGCGCATCAAGGCGCTGGGCGGAATAGAGCCCCACTACCGCGGTGATCCGGCTGGTCAAGCCGCGTCACTGGCCAACCGCGTCGGCGGACCCGGCTTGGCACTCCGCCGGCTGGAGATAGATGAAGGCCGGGACATCGCGAAGTATGGCAAGCAGCTTAAAGCGCTCGGTGATGCACCAAGCGTAGCCATTCTGGAGGAGGTCATTGCCGATGAGCGTGAGCATTACGTAACCCTGGGAAACCTGATCCGCTCCCGCGGGGCGCTCCCGGCATTGCCTCCGGAGCAGGCTCAGGCAGCCCTCGATGAACTTGTTGCAGCACGTGACAAAGGACACTCACAGGCTGCGGGCTGGGTTGGCGACGCTATTTATGGGGTCAATGACGGTCTCGGTTCCATCTTTGGCATCGTCTCCGGAGTATCCGGTGCGACTTTGGGCAATAGTCACTTTGTCCTGATCGCCGGCCTTGCAGGTATGGTAGCCAGCGCACTGTCGATGGGCTCTGGAGCGTATCTCGCTGCCAAGAGCGAACGAGAAATCTACGAGGCTGAGTTTGCCCGCGAAAGGGAGGCGGTCGAGGACAATGAAGCGGAAGGCCGGGAAGTACTATCGCTCAGCTATCAGATTCGTGGTCTGCCTGAAGAGGACGCACAGCGCTTCGTCGAACATCTGGCGAAAGACAAAGAGCAATTAATTCGCGCACTCGCGCGTGAGCGCATGAACACCACGCAGGAAGGATTGAGCAAACCCTGGGTATCAGCTGTTTCTGGCGCGCTATCGACGGCAGTCGGGGCATTCATTCCCATCATCCCGTTCTTCTTTATGACCGGTATTCCTGCGGTCATTGTCGCCGCCATTGTCTCTCTGCTCGCGCATTTCGCTGTCGGAGCCGCTAAATCTCTTATCACGATCCGGTCATGGTGGGCGAGTGGGTTCGAGATGACCTGGATCGGCGCTCTTGAAGGAGTCGTGACCTACATCATCGGAATCGGCCTCGGGAAAATAGGCGGAGGCTAAAATCCATTCGAAGAGTCCTTATCGGTTGACGAGGCATCTTCCCAAAGAGGTACTACAACTTCCCCGCCAAACAGCTCTTAACGTACTAAGATTTAGGTTGTCAAGTAGTCTTAATGGTTTAAGATTCTAATGAGAGGTTCGAAGATCACGGAAGTCCCAGGCGCACTCCATCCGTTACCGAGCGAAAATCATGAGGACAGTGTTTTCACCCTCGCTGGCCAGCCTTCGGACGGCGCGAGGTGGAATGAACCTGGCCTATCCCGGACTGGTAACGCGCCACGACAAAGCTTGTCAATGAGAGTAATGACCATTTACCGGTTACCTTGCTTGCCGCTTGTGTTGTTCTGCCTAACCTCTGTTTCGAGCGAGGTTTGGTGCACAATTGTACCCGTTCAAATTCAACCGCGGGCGATAGAGGTCGTTGACCGGATGGTGCAGGCCGAAACGGCAGCAAGGAAAGATCGCCAGCGCTTCCAATACACGAGGGAGTCGCGGTCCACGCGCACAAAGGGCCATCTTTGGAACGAGTTGGTGGTAGAAACTCCAGAGGGTCGCATGCACCATCTTGTTTCTGAGGATGGTAAGCCGTTATCCGCTGAGCAAGCCAAGGCCGAAGATGAACGCATCGCAAACCTCGTACGTCACCCGGATGACTTTGGCCGTGAAAGCCAGGGGCGAAGAGATGATGAGGGCCGGTTGGCGCGTTTGCTGCAAGATCTCCCTAGAGCTTTTCTGTTCAGGATCGATGGTGCCCAGGGGGACTGTACCCGTATTACCTTTCAGCCGAATCCGTCGTTTGAGGAGCAGAGCTATGAGGATCGGGTGATTCACGCCATGTCGGGGGTGTTGTTCATTCACACCACCGAGATGCGGCTGTGCGGCATCGATGCGCATCTCGACCACAAAGTGGAGTTCGGCTTTGGCCTCCTCGGCGAGGTGAGCGACGGTAGCAGTTTTTCGATGACTCGGGAGGAAGTCTTTTCCGGGCAATGGAAGACAGCAAAACTTCGCATCCACGTGAACGGAAGCATGCTTCTGTTGAAGAGCTTCTCCCGCGATGAAGACTCATCCCATTACGGTTTCAAAAAGGTCGCCAACAACCTGTCGGTGGCCCAGGCGGCCGCTATCGCTTGCTCAAACGCTTCGAGCCGCGTCGGCTTTCTCGCACGCCCTTCCGGCAAAACCAGGCCTGTCGACGGATGATCATCGTTTCGTCGTCCAGCATGCCCAGGACGCCCACGCGGCGTCTAATCCCTATAGTCCGGGCCGAGGATTCTGCGCATTGACTACGGCTTACCTGAACCGCATCGCCGCTGCCGTACCCGAGCACGATGTGCATAACGCCTTCGTTGTCTTCGCGGAGAACATGCTTGCCGACCCGCGGCTGCGTACGGTCTTCCGCCGCATGGTGAGGCGCGCCAACATTGCCCATCGCTATTCATCCCTCGATCCGCGGAATGGTTCCGGCGATTTCTCGTCGCGTGATGCGCTTGAGTTTTATCGGCTAGGCAACTTTCCCAACACCGCGCGGCGTATGGAGCTGTTTGAGCAGAGCGCTCCGCTGTTGATGCGGAAGGCCGTGGACCGGCTTGCGCTCAATGAGAAGGAGCGCTCCGGGATCACGCATGTGCTGGTGACTTGCTGTACAGGGCTCTATGCGCCGGGGCTGGACTTTGAGATCGTCGACCACCTTGGGCTTTCGGCGGGCGTGGAGCGCACGATGGTTGGATTCATGGGATGCTCTGCCGCGATCAATGCGCTGAAGCTGGCGCGGCACATTGTGCGCTCAGACTCGAAAGCTGGTGTCCTTATGCTTAACCTGGAGTTGTGCACGCTGCACTTCCAGGAGACGCAGGAGCTCGAACAGGTGCTCTCGTTCCTGGTCTTTGCCGATGGCGCGGCTGCGAGCCTGATTACCGCATGCGAGCAGGGCTTTGCTTTGGACAGCTTTAAGGCGGTGAGGGTGCCCGAGACGAGTGGTCTGATTACATGGAAGATCCGCGGGCTGGGATTCGACATGCTACTCTCCGGGCAGGTACCGGCGGAGTTGGGCCGCGCGCTACATGAGAGCGAGTTGCTGGCCGAGCGCGATGACATCGACCTGTGGGCGGTGCACCCCGGCGGACGATCGGTTCTGGATGCGGTGGAGAAGGGACTGGACCTCCCGGTCGATGCGCTGGCGGCGTCGCGCGACGTGCTGTCGTGCTTCGGCAACATGTCGTCGGCGACGGTGATGTTTGTGCTGCAGCGGGTAATGCAGCAGGCGCGGCCGGGGCAACGCGGGTGCGCGATGTCGTTTGGCCCGGGGTTGACGGCGGAGACAATGCGCTTCCATGCGGTCTAGTGCGGAGATGAGATTCAGTCTCCGGGTCTCTCCGCGCGAGCTGCCGGAGCTGATGGATGGTGACTGTAGCTATGACGATTTCCGTAGCTGCCTGCGCAGCCTCGAGCAGGTCAACCGCTGGCTGCGGTCAGCATGGAGTTGTCGAATGTTTGGGTGGATGGGGGAAATGGTGGAGTGGCACCGGTTTGTGCGGCATGATGGGCCGGTGTCCTTCCGGCGGGCCTTCCGCAAGGAGGACTGGGTGCGGTTGCTGGTGGCGGCTGAGGTCCCGCTGGCGACGGTGACGGTGAAGCATTGGCGGCCGGGACGGTTGTGTGTGGGGCGATGGAAGTGAGGTGGGGGTTTGTGCTCTCTATATTATGTATGCTGAAGCTTCTCGTTAGACTAAGAACCTTCAAGCCTTTCGCGCCCCTAAGAGCGCCCCTCATCACGTCTAACCACCTGAGAGGGGAATAATGGCAACTTCTACGCAGCACCCAACTCGCCCCACTCGTTCCAGATCTGAAAGCCGTTTCAGATCCAAA
>JBAVQC010000122.1:0-2511 GCA_049693715.1 Acidobacteriaceae bacterium
GGGCAGGGTGGTTGTCAGTCGGCAAAGGACAGGGTGACGGTTAAATGGGCGCTCGGTTGTCAAAGTGCGAAAGCAAAAAAGGTCATCGGCTCGGGATGACAAAAGGAAAGGGCAACGGTTCCATAAAGAGTGGTTGCTGGACCGAGAGCCTTCAGCCGTCCCCGTTCGACAAGCTCAGGGCAGGCTCTGCGGGACTGGGTCTGGAAACGCGGTTCTCACGCAGACTCTAAAGCCCTCGTCATTTGCTTCTATTTATGGCACGGCTGAACCCGTGCCCTTCGTTGGACGGTTTATCCATTGGCCTCATGGGTCAAACGAAAAACTTTCTGTGCTCGGCAAATTGACCAGCTTGACGAAAAGCCAGTTTGGACAGTTTTGATCCAAAATAAGTCATCCCTCCCTCATTCGTTGCGTAACGCCACCATGGGTTCCACGCCTGCAGCGCGCCAGGCGGGCAGCGCCGACGCGAGCAAGGCTGCCAATCCTAACGCCAACGTGGCCGAGGCCAGCATGACCGGATCCCAGGGTCTTACGCTGAACAATTGCTGCGTCATCAGCTTGCCGGCGCCGATCGCGGCGGGAATGCCGATCGCCAAGCCGATGGCTACCTGGGAAAAGGCGCCCCTTAGCACCATGCGCAAGACCCTTCCGCGATCGGCGCCCAGCGCCATGCGGACCCCGATCTCCCCCGTGCGCTGCTCCACCATGTAGGCCATCACGCCGTATAGGCCAACCGCCGAAAGCACCAGCCCCAGCGCACCGAACAGCGTCGTCAGGGTCGCAATCATGCCCTGCTGCTGAAAGTCTCCACGGAAAACCTTGTCGTACGAGTCAGTCCCATACAGCACCAGGTCGGGGTCGACACTCGCCAAGGCTTTGCGCACCTTTTCTTCTATCCCCGGAGGATTGCCGGGAGCCCAAATCACGATGTTGTACAGGTAGTGTGACCAGATCTCACCAGCCTCAAAGTCAGGATCGCCCCAGTGGGTGGTCTGCGCCTCCGATATCCAGTACATGGGCCCGATCGGGTCCTTGTAGTCCCAGGGGGAGTAACGCATGTCTTTCACGACGCCGACGATTTCATACTTGGACGCATATTGGATCTTGTCCGGCCCGAAATGCTTGCCGAGCGGGTTTTCGTTTTTGAAGAAGCGCCGGGCGAAGGCTTCATTGACCACGGCTACCGTCCGCGTGGTGGCCGTGTCCTCCTCCGTAAAGGGACGGCCCATGACCATGTTCGCGCCGATGGTTTCGAAGAAGCCCGGCATCGCGCGTGCCCAGCCGGCGCTCGTGTCTTCCTTGGCCGGGGGTTCAGGTCTGCCGGCGATGCGAACGCCGTTGTTCCAGCTATCCCCCGACATGGGCGCATAGAGCACCGGCGCCACCATGCGCACACCCGGAATCTGCCGCAAGCGATCGTCGATCTCGCGGAACTTCGGCTCCATTTGTTCGGGCTTGTCATTACCCAGCGAGGGATTGATCGACACGAGATAGCGGCCCTCGGTCGCAAATCCGAAATTCTGGTGCTCCAGGTTGCGCAGACTCTTGCCCAGCAAAGCCGCGGCGGACAAGAGAACAATCGACATCGCGGTCTGCCCAATCACTAACGACTTCTGGGCCCAGGAACCACGGCCACTGACCGCGCGATTCGCGCCGCGCAGCGCCTCGACCGGATCGGCGTGCGAGGTCGTCCACGCTGGAGCGACCCCGAATAGAATGCCGACGAGCACCGAGACCCCGAGCGCGAACAGCAGCACAGGCCATGAGGGAGACGCGCTCACCGGCACATAATTGTTCGGGTTACCCGCCTCGAAGGCCAGGTAGAGAATCAGCCTGGTTCCTGCATAGGCCACCGCAATCCCGAGTACTCCGCCGGTCACCGCCAGCAGCACTGACTCGACCAGGGCCTTGCGCACCAGGCGATGACGGGATGCGCCCAGGGCCATTCGTATCGATGTCTGTGCGCGATCTTTCAGCCCCCGCGCCAGCATCAGGTTGGCCAGGTTGCCGCAGGCCACCAGCAGCACACAGCCCGCAGCCACCAAGAGCAGCTTCAGCCCGTCCTGATACTGATCGCGCATCGCGGCGACCCCCGCATTGCCCGGCGTCAGATGCAGGGTGTCTTGTTGCCAGAGCTGCTTCTCTCCCGGCTGCATATCGGGTACGTGGCTGGCTAGCCAATCGTGGAATTCCACTCTGAGTTTGGCTCCGAGCTGGGTTGGACTTACCCCCGGCCGCACACGGCCCAGCAGGTCGAGAAAGTTTCCATCTGGCCGTTTGAGGCGTGCGATCGTTCCATCGACGATGAGTTCCGAGGTTAAAGGAAGCCAGAAGTCGGGCATGCTGCCGCCGCCGAGCCTCGCGCCAAAGAAGCCTGGAGGCCCGACGCCAATCACGGTGAAGGGATGGCCGTTGATCTGATAGCCCGCGCCCACCACGGTGCGATCGCCGCCGTACTTATCTTTCCAAATGCGATAGCTCATCACAGCCACCAGGGGTGCGCCCTGCTGA
>JBAVQC010000123.1:0-23609 GCA_049693715.1 Acidobacteriaceae bacterium
GTGCGTAGTGGCTCTTGCCGCTACGCACTCCTCCTAACAGGAGAGTTACGGTATTGCGATGGTTTGACTGCATTCATCGCCTCTGGCGCAGGACAAACCTGGCACGAAGCGGGATCCAATAAATAGGCAGCGTCCGGACTGACCAGCGAACTTCCGTCAGCGAGGTTGCTTTCCAGCTCTCCCATCGAAGCTGAAAACGGCCCTGGAGGGCATCCGGCCGGTCTCCTGACTTACGCTTCGGCGATCTTGAACAGCCTTCCCAGGATGGTAATCCCAGTGGCCTCCAGCAAATTGGTTCAAGCTCTCGGCGCTTACAGTTACGGGGTAGTGGCGGATTCTCACCGCCTTCCCGAACACCAGATTGCTCAACGATAGCGCCCTCGACGCAGTGCGTCAATGGGTCATCCTTACGCCCCCATGGGGACAGGGTCAATCGTGGTTTCGGCAAATGCCGGGAGGGTGAGCGATGGCAGGATGCTGGTGATGGCCGCGTACACCAGAAGTCCGCCATAAAGCGGCGGGCTGACGGAAAAATTCTCCCGTAGTATTTCGGCGATCACCAGGGTGAAGATGAGCGTAGGGGCGAGGGCGATGGCCACGCGGACGCTCCCGCGGTGCCCCCGATGCTGCATAAACCGCGACTGCAGCCAAACCACAGCCAGTCGGACGGGGATAAGGCACGCGGAAAGCACCACTCCATACAGCAACGACGCAGCAATGATCGCGGCACTGGGGACCCCAAGACCGTTGTGGAAGAAGTAGAAGGGAATAAAGAAAGAGGCGAATAACCCGATTGCTTCCAGATTCTGCGCCGAGGTCAGGTTGGTCATGCGCTTGCTGAGGGACCGCGCGACCAGTCCGGCGACAAATGCGCCCACCAGGTAATAGACCCCCAGGGTTTCGGTAATGACAGCGCAGATCAGCCCCACCATCAGTAAGAGCGAGAACTCGGAGCCAGGAGCATAAGGCACCACCCAGCGTCCGAGAGCGAGAAACAGCAGCGGCATGAGCGCAATCAACAAAACCACGGCACTGCCGGAAATGAGGAGCGTCTTGATGGATCCCGCCTGCGAGATCACCATGAACAGGAAGACGGCCGTCACTTCGCCGGCCACTGCATGGAGCGCGACCTCTGACTGCTCCGTATGGTCGAGGCCGGAGTGGGGCAGCATATCAAGAATGAAACCTGTGGAGGGTGTGAGGAGCGCAAGCGCGATCAGGCAGTCGATCTGCCAGCCCAGGTGAAGATAAATGGCGGCTAACCACGCACAAGCCACCAGCACCAGGCCACGTACGGCGAAGTTGGCGGCCAGCGAGGGCAACTGACGCCGCAGTTCGCCTAAATCCACTTCCAGGCCGGCGAAGAGAAAGAGCGCCGCAATGCCCAGGGTCGAGAGATAGGAGATCACGCTGTCTCCCACCAGGGGTTTGAAAAAACCGGCCACGATTATGCCAAAGGCAAAGCAGGTGAGCGGCGCAGGCAGGCGGAAGCGCTGTAACGCCCGCGGAATCACCAGCAGGCCGAAGACCACGGCCAGATAAATAAAAGTAGTGCGAGGTCCTTGCATAGCCCTTCTCCGGATGTTGCGAGGCCGATGGTCAGAGGGGGAAGGTCTTAAATCATCTACTCTCCTAATTTCCCCGCAAATTCATAACGCCCCCATCGAAGGGAATGTCCGCCCCGGTAAGAAAACTGGCCATATCGGAGCATAGATAGAGTGCCAGTCCTGCTACCTCATCGGGCCTCGCCATTCTGCCGACAGGCTGTGTCTTTGACAGTACAGCCATCATCTCTGTCTCCCGGCCGGCATAGTTTCGCCGGATGAATCCATCCACAAAGGGAGTATGGACGCGCGCCGGCGAGATGCAGTTGCAGCGAATGTTCTTGTCCAGGAAGTCTTTTGCCACGGAAAGCGTCATCGCTCGCACCGCGCCTTTGCTCATAGAGTAGGCGAACCGTTCGGGGATTCCCATGAGCGCAACCAACGAGGACAAATTCACGATCACGCCCCCGGATTGCTTCTCCATGATGGTGACCGCAGCCTGCATGCAAAGAAACACGCCCTGCACATTGACCCGGAAGATGCGTTCAAAGTCCTGCAGGCTGGTGTTGGAAATGGTACCGATATGTGCGATGCCCGCACTGTTGACGAGAATGTCGAGCGGCCCCTTGGAACTGATGGTTGAGAACGCCCGGCCGACACTTTCCGGGTCGGCAACATCGCAAGCGAGAGCCCAGCCTCGTCCGCCGGCCCCGGATATCTCACCGGCAGTTGTCTCGGCCGCTGCCGCGTCGAGATCCAGAACCCACACTTGTGCCCCATGTTGGGCTAAGCGACCGGCGATGGCTTTGCCAATCCCGCTAGCTCCACCCGTAACAGCGGCCACTCGCCCCTTCAGATCGAATTCGTCCAAACCAATCCTCGACACCGCGCATCCGTTCTATAAGCTGTACAAACGGGATGTCAAGCAACGGCGCCGGTAATGGCATATTTGCGAGGGCATTGGGCACCCTGGGCGTCGTTAGCGGTAATTCTTCTCGTCAAGATGGTGGAAATCGACATCATTATTCATCACACCAATGGTTACGATCGCGAAGGTGAAGACCTCAGTGCCGGGTTCCAGGTGGCCGGCGATGACCTTGTCTGGCGTGGCCAGGGTCACATGGGGGTGTAGCTTGCCTTCGATAACGTACCCATTCATGCTGACCAGGTCCGCCGGCTCAGTGGGATTCTTTACGAACGTGTCCTGAGAGGGAAGGGTCCGGTTGCTTACCTGGTGGACCTGGTAGCCACGCACCGACCCGACACCTGAAAGAATGACACCGTTGCGAATGTTTTCCTGCTTCACCATTTTCTGCATTCCGGCGAGCAGATCCGTCTTGTATTTAAATCGGAGAACAACCACGCGGTCGAAGTGACCGGTTACGGCATAGACGTCGGGAACCTGTGAGCTGTTCGCTTTGGCGTCGTCGGCTGGATTCGGGGCAGGGAGGCTGGTCGTTCGCCGTGTTTCCTGGGCGAAAGCCACGCTGGCTGCCAGGAAAAACAGGATGAGCGTTCGCATCACACCCTCTCCCCCGGATTTCCTGTTGATATTGGTGGAATTGTCGAACTTCATGCGGCTTTCCTTACTGAAAGCCGCACACGCAGCCGTTTCCAGTGCGGCGTGGTTGGAAATCCGGGTCCACCGGATTTCAGAATATTGACTTAACGAAATGAGCCGTCTTCACGCCGGCCTTTTCGGTGTAGTAAACCGTGACCTTGGCCGACTTATCCGCGCCCGCGGCAATGTCTTTGCCCGTATCTTTTGCAGCGCGATCGGTCATATGGAAAGTCTGTTCGGAGCCATCCGCCGTCTTAACGGCAATGGTCTTCGCGCCCCGGTCTATGTGGGAAACAGTGCCGTCGGTCGTCTTCAATCCATCGTCACCGATTTTGTCGATCTCGTGCGCCGTCTCCTTGCCGCCCACCACGGTGTAGTGCACTGCCACTTTGCTGCCTTCGTCCACTCCGTGGGCTGCGTCTACGGTTCCCTTTTCTGTATCCTTGGCTCCATCGACAGTGACGTCGCTGGTGTAGTGAAAGGTGTGTTCGGTCCCGTCTTTGGTGTCCACGACCAAGGTCTTTGTCCCAGCGTCGACCTTCTTCACCGTCCCGTCCACTGCATGAACGACATCCTGGGCCGCAAGGCTCAACGAGGTGGCTAAAGCAAACGCGCTCACTATGGCTAAAGTCTTGATCATGACTCTCCTCTTTCTAATGGCAGTAAGTGAACATCTTACATTACCAACCGCCACCGAGCGCCTGGTAGAGCTGCACGTAGTTTTCGAGCTCGCTAAACCATGCCTGCGTGGTCTGGAGCTCAGAGGTGAAATATTGCCCCTGGGTGGTCAGCACCTCGAGGTAGCTGGTGGCCCCGCCGGTGAAGCGTACATTTGCCAGGCGTGACGTCTCTTTGTAGGTCGCGGTCTGCTCCTGTAGCTTCACCCGGAGCAACCGCGACTGCCGATATCCCACCAGGCTATTGGAGACATCTGCAAAGGCCTGCTGCACGGTCTGCTTATAGGTGAGGTCGGCCTCGTCGCGCTGTGCCAGGGCCAGGCGGTATTGGCTGGTGATTCTGCCCCCCGCGTAAAGCGGTTGTGCGAGCTGCCCGCCCAGGGTCCAGAACGTAGCAGGGCCCTGAAGAAAACTCGTCAACGCGGTGCTCTGCGCTCCAAAACTGGCGGTTAACGGGATCTGGGGAAAGAAAGCTGCCTTGGCCACCCCAACACTTGCATTCGCCGCGACCAGGAGCTGTTCAGTCTGGCGGACGTCGGGGCGCCGCTCCAGGATTGCCGAGGGCAGGCCCACGGGCACCTCGTCAAGATGGGGTTCATCGACGAGGTTCAGGCCACGCGGGATCGATCCGGGGTTTCTGCCCAACAGAATACTGAGCTGATTTTCGGTCTGCTCTATCGCCTGATTAAGGGTGATGACCTCTGCCTCAGCCTGTTCCACCAGCAACTTTGCCTGGTACACATCGGTGATCGCGTACTCGCCTCCCTTGTAGTTGATGGTGTTGATGCGCAGAGCGTTCTGATCGGAGACGACCGTCTCCTGTGAAAACTCAAGCTGCGAATCCAATTGCCGCAATTGAAAGTAATCAGACGCGACCGAGGCGATCAGCGTCGTCTCCACCAGGTGGCGTGCGTATTCTGTCGCCAGAAGCTCAGCGCGTGCAGCTTCGGTGGCTCTGCGAAACTGTCCCCAGAAGTCGACGATATAACTCAACTGCAGGCCTGCCGTGTCAAACGTGGGAGATCCGGGAGTAGTCGCCGACCGTGTGTTTTCCACTCCGAAGGAACCGTTCAGTGCCGGGAGCTGATTGGAACGGGTTACCCCCACAGATGCCTGGGCTTCGAGGATCCGGCTGGCGGCAATGCGGATGTCGTAGTTGTTGGTGAGCGCTTCCTTGATCAGGCTTTGCAATACCTGATCCGGAAATACGGACTCCCACTTCATCTCGCTAAGGTTGCTGCCGGCACCGCCAATGCCCGGCGCGAGGCCGCGATACTGGCCGGGTACATCGACCGCCGGACGCTGGTAGTTGGGCCCTACTTTGCATCCGGACAAAGTGAGCAGCAACGCAGCGGCGCTCAGTATGCTGATTCTCATTTTGCCGGCCCCGGCTCTACTGCTGCCTCAGGTGGCCGGCTCTCGCGGCTAAAAAAGAGGCCCGCTCGCTCCACCACATCGAAGGAAACGGGAATGAAGAAGATGGCGATAAGTGAAGCCATGAGCATACCCCCGATGACGACAGTGCCCAGCACCCGTCGCGAAACTGCGCCGGCGCCGGTAGCGAACCACAGCGGTAGGCAGCCAAGAATAAAAGCGAAGGCAGTCATCAGGATTGGCCGCAGTCTAAGCCTGGCGCCGGCCAGGGAAGCATCGAGTAACGATTTGCCGCTTTCGTATTCGTCTTTGGCAAATTCAACAATCAAAATTGCATTCTTTGCCGATAGGCCGATCAGCATCACCAGTCCAACCTGCGCATACACGTCGTTATCCAGGTGCCTGAGGTACAGCGCAGCAAAAGCTCCAAAGACGGCGATGGGCACGCCCAGCAGAACACTGAAGGGCAAGGTCCAACTGTTGTACTGTGCGGCCATGATCAGGAATACAATCACGAACGACAGGGCGAAAATCGCCGCCGGGCTCACACCTTGCGCCGATTTGACCTCCTGATAGGTCATGCCCGTGTAGTCGTATCCCATTTGCGGCGGCATGGTCTGCTTGAAGACCTCGTCGAGCGCGGCGATCGCCTGTCCCGAGCTATAACCCGGAGCGGCCGCTCCATTGATCTGTACGGCCTGAAACTGGTTGTACCGGGTCACGAACTCGGGCCCGTCCTGCCGGTTGACATCCGTGAGGGTGCTCAGCGGAACCAGTTGGCCGCCGGCGTTGGTGACATAAAACTTCCCCAGGTTGCTGGCTGATGTGCGGTAACTTCCTTCCGCCTGCAGATAAACCTGCCACTGCCGGCCGAAGCGCGTGAAGTAATTTATCAGGGCGCCGCCCATGAAGGTCTGGAGGGTCTGATACACGTCTCCGAGTGCGACTTGTTGGGTCAGGATTTTTGCCCTATCGACGGTAACCCCGACCTGGGGAACGCTCAGCAGCGCCGTCGTCATGACCCCCGCCAACTCTGGCCGTTTGTTCGCCGCGGCAAGAAAGGCTTGTTCGTTGGCGGCCAGGAACTCGGTGGTTCCCCCGGATCGATCCTCGAGCACGAAACTAAATCCTCCCGACGTGCCCACGCCGGGAATGGCAGGGGGAGGGAATGAGAAGGCAATCCCCGAGCTAACCTTGGAAAGCGCCATGGCGAGATGCTGCTTAATGGCGTCATAGCTCTCATCCGGGCTTTTACGCTCGTCCCAGTCCTTCAACGAAACAAAAAAGAAGGAACTGTAGGTTGTGCTCACCCCGCTCAGCAGGCTAAAGCCAATCACAGAGCTGACGTAGCGCACTCCCGGCGTCTTCATGAGGATATCTTCCACTTCCCGCGAAGCGGCGGATGTGCGCTGCAGCGACGATGCCGGCGGCAGCTGCAGTCCTACATACATGAACCCCTGGTCTTCTTCGGGGAGAAAACTGCCGGGGACATTCCTGCCCAGCAAATAGGCCCCGCCGCCCAGCAGAAGAAGCATTAGAAAAGCCAGGCTGGACTTGTGAATCAGGTGCCGGCAGGCATTCACATATCCGTCCGTGGCCCGCCCGAACACCCGGTTGAACCAACGGAAGAACGCGCCCAGGGGACCTCTGGACTCCTTCTTGGGCCGCAACAACATCGCTGCCAGAGCCGGGCTGAGGGTCAACGCGTTGAAGGCCGACAACACTACGGAAACTGCAATCGTGACAGCAAACTGTTGGTATAGCCGGCCGGTGATGCCGGGAATGAAGGCGGTCGGAATAAAGACTGCCGCCAGGATGAGCGCAATGGCGATCACTGGTCCGGTGACCTCCTCCATAGCCCGTAGCGCTGCATCGTGGGGCGTCATCCCTTCCTCAATATGGTGTTCGACCGCTTCCACCACGACGATCGCGTCGTCTACCACCAGGCCGACGGCGAGCACCAGGCCAAACAGCGATAGGGTGTTGATGGAAAATCCCAGCAAGGGAAAGATCATGAACGTTCCCACCAGCGAGACGGGAACGGCTAGAAGCGGAATCAGGGTAGCTCGCCAGCCTTGAAGAAAAAGGAACACTACGATGATGACCAATATCAGCGCTTCGACAATGGTTTTTTGGATATCCTTGATGCCCGAGCTGACGGCGAGGGTGGTGTCCAGCGCAATCACATAATCCAGGCCCTCGGGGAACCGCGTCTTTGCTTCCTCCATCACTTTACGGACCGCGGCTGCGGTCGTGAGCGCGTTGCTTCCTGGAGCCTGGTAGACGGCTATCAGCGCCGCGGGCTTGCCATTGTAGCGGCCAATCACGCTGTAATTCGACGCCCCCAATTCCACGCGGGCGACGTCTCTCAGACGCAGAATGCCTCCGTTACTATCCGCACGGACGATGATTTCGCCAAATTCCGCAGCCGACGGAAGCCGCCCCGGCGCGCGTACTGTGTAGGTGTACTGCTGCCCCGGCGGAACCGGCTCTCCGCCGATCTGGCCGGCTGGGTTTACCGTGTTTTGCGCCCGCATGGCACTGACAATTTCCGGAATAGTCACACCCAGGTTGGCCAGCTTGTCAGGATTGACCCAACAACGCATGGCATACTGCCCGGCGCCAAAGATCGACACCGAGGCCACGCCCGGCACCCGCGTCAATTCGTCGTTCAGGTTGATGAACGCGTAGTTGGCTAGAAATATATTGTCGAAGGCCTTGTTATCGGAAGAGAGATCGATCAACATCAACGGCGATGCCGCCGACTGGGTCACCGTCACACCATTGTTAAGCACCGCGCTCGGCAACTGCGCATTCGCCTGTAACACCCTCATCTGGGTAAGAATCTGGTCGGTATCGGCGACGGTGTCGATTCCAAAATCCACAGTCAGGGCCATCTGGCCGTTACTCGCGTTTTGCGAGGACATGTAATTCATCCCGCTCACGCCCGCCACTTGCTGCTCGATCGGGGTGGCCACCGACTGGGCGACGGTGCTGGCGTCCGCGCCTGTGTAGTTCGCGGTAACGCTAATCTGTGGGTCGCTGATATTCGGAAACTGCGCAGTAGGCAAACGCAGCAGCGAAATCACGCCGACGATGACCATCAAGATGGAGATCACCATGGCGACGATGGGCCGATTAATGAAAAATTTCGACATTAGCCGTGCTCCGCCGCCGCCACGAACGGCTTGGGATTGACCGGAGTGCCTTCTCTGACCTTCATGAAGCCTTGAACAATCACCTTGTCGCCAGACTTGAGTCCTTCGGTGATGATCCAGTCAGTACCGACGCGATCGCCGACCTTGACGATGCGAAAGGCGGCCTTGTTGCCGGGTTCCACTACGGCCACTTGGTACATCGATTGCACTTCGATCACCGCGGCCTGTGGCACCAGCAGAGCCCCTTCATTCATCCCCGTCTGGAAGCGGACGCGTCCAAATCCCCCGGGGCGAAGCACCGCATCCGCATTGGGAAACTCCGCGACCAACTGGATGGTTCCTGTCTGACTCGCTACCTCACGATTGACGAGGACAATGCGCCCCTTCCGGGGGAAGGTTTCGTCGTTCGCCTGGATAAACTCGAGCACTGGACTCGCCACGCGCTTGCCGCTGATCAGCCGGAAAATGTTCTGTGCTTCCGTGAGATAGTCACTCTCGCTGATATTGAAGTAAGCCCAGATGGGGTTTACCTGGGACACTGTGGTCATAACCGTGGTGGTGCCGACCAGGTTACCGATTTGCGCTGTCGAAAGCCCGGCGATCCCGTCGATGGGGGAGTAGACTTTGGTCCAGGACAGGTTCAGCTCGGCTTGGGCGAGCTGTGCTTTGGCTGCGTCCAATTGCGCCTTGCTCGCGGCCTGGGTCGCGATATCCGTATCCAGCTGCTTTTGCGGAATGGCGCTTTGTGCGGCGAGTGGCTTGTCACGGGCGACGTTGGTGTCGGCGTTGGACAAATTTGCCACCGCCACCGCCACCTGTGCTTTGGCTTGGGCGATGTCCACTTCAAAAGCGTGCGGGTCTATTTCATACAGCAGTTGTCCCTTTTTTACAAAAAAGCCGTTGCGGTAGTTCTGCACCAGCAGGTAGCCCTGGACTCTGGGGGTGATCTGGGCATTGGTACGGCCGTTCAGCTGCGCGACCCATTCGTGATAGACGGGAACATTCCGCTGAGTTACTTCCGTGAATTCAACGTCAGGAGGTCCGGGTGCGGGTGCTTGCTGTTTCTGTTTGCATCCGGTTAACAGGACTGTTAGGAGCATCGCTGCCATGTAAGCGACGGCCACTCGGGGAATCGGTCCAGATTGCATTGCAGCTCCTGGTAGGTACCGGGCCCGGTCTCGTAAAGCCACCATTCTGCTGACAGCGCGGCGTGCTCGCGCGTGTCGCAACTAGCTGTTAGGGATACCAAAGGAATTTAGCACACTACTTGCCTGCGACCCATGGGAATCTCGGGATTGGTTAGGGTTTAACAAGCGGGGCGAAAAATCCGCATCCGTTCGCACCTCAACCATTGCATTCTAAAACGCTCCGGCAGGCCCGGCCCGTTACAATCAGATGCGCGTCGATATATCCTGTCCGCGGTGGGACCGACGCCTAGCTAATGATGAAACCCGTTTCCGTGAGTCAGTTCACTTTGGTCACAGTAGTCTCGCTCTTTGTCTTGATAGCAGCGGCTGCATCCTGGGCGCAGGAACCACAGGAACAGGAAGACTCGAGAGCGATCCGTACGCGAGAATTTCTCGGCTTAGGCAGGATGCCCGATGCCAAAATGGCCGAGGAAGGCGCAAAGATTTTTGGTCCCACTTGCGGCTTCTGTCACGGAACGGATGCGCGCGGCGGCAGCGCTCCAGACCTGCTGCGCTCGGCGGTCGTGCTGGACGATAACCAGGGCGAGCTCATCGGGCAGACAGTACACGATGGCCGCCCAGCCAAAGGGATGCCGGCTTTCCCCTCCTTAGCCAGCGAGCAATTGCGCGATATTGCGGAATACCTCCATTTGCAGGTGGAGCTGGCCGCCAACCGCGGAACCTACAAGGCTCTGAACGTCGTGACCGGCGATGCCAAGGCCGGCGAGGCTTATTTCAACGGTGCAGGCAAATGCAATACCTGCCACTCAGTGACCGGCGACCTGGCGCATATCGGCTCCAAAATGAAGCCACCTGATCTACAACAAACCTTTTTATATCCGGGAGCCAGGCAGCAGAAATCGGTCACCAGGGTAACCGTGACCATGGCGGATGGCACCAAGGTGAACGGCACCTTGAAGCATCTCGACGATTTTTACGTCTCGCTTTACGACGCGCAGAACAGCTATCACTCCATACCTCTGGACAAGGGCGTCACCGTGCAGGTAGAAGACAAACTGCTCTTCCATCGCCAGATGCTGGATAAGTACACCAACCAGGAGATGCATGACCTCACAGCGTACCTGGTGACCCTCGAGTGAAATCCCTTCTTTGTTTCCTGCTTGCTCTCTTACCCTCTCTCTCCGTAGCGCAAACACTCGATCCTCATAAGCTGCTGCAAAAGGAACCGGCCGACACCTGGCCAACATATAACGGTGACTATTCCGGTCGACGATTCAGCCCGCTCGCGCAGATTCAGACTTCGAATGTCCATGGATTATCGTTGGCCTGGATGTTTCGTGTGCGGATCTCCGGGGACATGCGTGGGGTCGGCGAGCCCGAAATCAAGTCCACGCCTTTGATGGTCAACGGCATTCTTTATTTCACCATTCCGGATCACGTGTATGCGTTGGATGCGCGTACCGGCCTGGAGCTGTGGCACTACGACTGGGTAGACAAGGGCGGCCACCTGGTAGGGAATCGTGGCTTAGGCATGTACGGCGAGTGGCTGTACTTTCTTGCTCCCGATGGCTGGTTTATTTCTCTGCAGGCGAAGAACGGTAAGGAGCGCTGGAGAAAGAAAGTGGCCGACGAGAAAATGCAGTACTTCACCACCGGAGCGCCTATGGTAGTCGGCAACCATGTGATTGTCGGCGTTGGCGGCGACGCGATCGACGTTCCCGGTTATCTGGAAGCGCGCGACCCTGCGACCGGGGAACTCGAGTGGCGATGGAATAGCGAGCCGGCTAAGGGCGAACCCGGATCCGAGACCTGGCCCGACGATGCCTCGAGGAGTCACGGTGGTGGGATGACGTGGCTCCCCGGCACCTATGATCCGGAGCTCAACCTGCTGTACTGGGGCACCGGCAATGCGAATCCTGTGATGGCAGGGCAGGGAAGGAAAGGCGCCGATCTTTGGACCTGTTCCATCGTCGCCCTCAATGCGGACACCGGCAAATTGGTTTGGTACTTTCAGGGCTCACCTCACGATACCCACGACTGGGACAACACCGAGACGCCAGTCCTGTTCGACGCGGAGATTGACGGCAAGCCGCGCAAACTGTTGGCGCAGGCCGCGCGCAACGGTTATTTCTTCGTGCTCGATCGCACCAACGGAGCGCACGTCGTGTCGAAACCGTTTGTTCCCTTGAATTGGTCGAAGGGTATCGATGCCCAGGGGCAGCCTATACCGGACCCGCAAAGGCAACCGACGGTGGACGGTAACCTGCTCACGATAAATGGAGGCGGTGGGACGAATTGGATGCCGCCCAGCTACAGCCCACAGACCGGTTTGTTTTATGTCAATGCGAATCTCGGTTATAGCGTGACCTACCTCACGGATACCAGCGAACATCCAGAAGGATATGGAGGGTCGATCCGCAACCTCTGGTCACAGCACGTGCTCGAGGCCCTCGATTATCGCACCGGAGACGTGCAGTGGAGCCATGCTTACTCCACTGCGGACGGCGTGGGCGGGGGAGGCCAGGGCGGCCCGGGAATCCTGACCACCGCTGGGGACCTTCTGTTTAGCGGTGACTACAACGGAAACCTCATCGCCTTCAAGTCCAGCAACGGTGACATATTGTGGCATTTCCCGATGGGGCGATCCCTGGTGAATGGGCCGGAAACTTACCTGCTGGATGGGAAACAGTATCTGATCGCCGGCGGTGGCGACACTTTGTTCGCATTCAGGCTGAACTAGAGCATTTTCACTTCTACTCTGCACAGGTGAGTGCAGCGAGGTGCGGCTTTTCTTGAGGAAAAGCCGCGTCGGGATCGGTTGCTCTGTATGCACCAGAAGTGAAAATGCTTTAGCCGCTACTTCTTTTCCGTCTCCCGAAGGAACGTTATGAGGTAATCCTTCCAAACGGCCGCCTGCGTGTGGGTGCCGTGTCCGTGGGTCTGCTCCGAAATTGGAATGAGGATGAACTTTGCGTGCGGCATGCTGCTGACCATCTTCTGCGCGATGCCGAGCTCGGGCGGATTGATGAAATCGTCGGCGGAGTTGATCCATAGTACGGGCGCGGTGATGGCGCCGAGCTTCGGCTCGGGTTTGTAATTTCTCGAGGCATTCACGTAGTAAAGAAAATCGTTGGCGTCGGTGTGCTCAATCATGGAGTCCAGCGTGCGATTCACATAATCTTCAGCCAAAGCGCGGGTCGGAAACCGTTTCTGCATCAGTAGCGGCGCGGACCCTGCGATGAGAATAAGATCGTTGGCTCCCCGCAGACCCTCGGCTGGTTCCGTGGTGTAGTCACCGTTCTTCCACGCAGGGTCGTCGCGGATGATCTGCATCGCCATGTACCGCCACATGCGATTCCGCCCGGCAAGCTCCACCGGCAGGCACGCAAACGGAGCGAGGGCGTCAGAGAAATCGGGGTAAGTCTCACCCCAAACAAAAGACTGCATGCATCCCATCGAAGTGCCGAGAATCAGGCGCAAATGATCGACGTGGAGACCCTCCACCAGCATGGTGTGCTGGGAGGCGACCATGTCGTCGTAGTCGTACTGGGGGAACTTCATCCGCAGACCATCGGAAGGCTTGCTGGACTCGCCATGGCCGATGTCGTCGGGAAGAATGATGTAGAACTTCGTGATGTCGAAAGGCTGTCCCGGCCCAAACAGCACATCGGAAAAGACCGGGTTCAACAGCGAATGAGCATCCCCGCCGGTGCCGTGGAGGAGCAGAATCACGTTGTCCGTGTGGCCGGATGCATCGCGATGGGGCTTACCGAGCGTGAGGTAGTGGAGTTTTAGCTCCGGGATCGATTCGCCGCTGCCGAAGTGAAAATTCCTGATGACATAGTTGCCGTCCTGAGTCGGCCAATGGGTCGTCTGGGCAAGCGAGGCAGCACTTGCAAGCAGGATGGCGAGGAGATAGAACGCAGGTGTCAGTCTTCGCATGCTAGTAGGGGGTCCTCGCTTTTCGAACCGGAGGCTTGTAGTCGACGAGCTCATCCACCGGTTTGTTCCCGGCCCATGCAATCCCCCGCAGCAGCATGGTTTGGATTTGCGGGTTGGCGAAGTTGGCATAGGTGTGTCCCTGCATCCAGACGAATGCCCGTGCGGGCTGGCCTCCGGGAAGCGTGTGTTCATAAGTCCAGATCTGCGGCACCACTTCGCCCTTGTGCTTTCCCGCGCTCGGAGTTCCCGGGATCACCGCGGTGGCAAGCACGTGAATCGCCGGATCTTTCGCCCAGGTCATGGTGTAGAACGCTTCATCGAAGATCGTGATGTCCGACATCCCCTGCATGATGGGGTTGGTTTTGTCGACGATGGTGTAGGGAATGTCCGCACCCAGGGTGTAGTTCACTTCGCCGTGCTTTTTCGCGCCACCCACCAGGGTGGCGAAGTAGGCGGGATCCGGACCGCACAGAGAGTCGTGGAGGCTGACGATCCCGCCGCCACGTTTGACGAAGGCTTCGAGTGCCTGGCGGGTGTTATCGGTCATGTAGCCGTCGTCCCCTTTATAGATGACCAGGACGTCCGTAGTCTCGAGTTCCGCAGCGCTCGGCTGATGCAGAGAACCGTCCACGATAGCGCCGTGCTCGGTGAGGATCTTGCTCCAGTCCGCCAGAAATTGCGGGTAGTCATGCTGGCCCGCCTGGTGTGTCTTGAGCCCCGCCTGCAGGTAGACGTGCATACCATTGGGGTTCTGGTTCGAGATCCGGGGCGCCGGAACCCCCTGTTGCGCTGATAAGTAAGCAGTACTCCCCATAACCAACGACAGAAGTATTAACCTTCGAATTCTATGCGCACGAACCTGTTTCATTTGTGAGCGCTCCAGGATATTCCTCAACAGACGCCTGGAGTTTAAATATAGTCTCAATCCGAAATCCCCACCCGCAGCAAACATCTCAAGAAGATGGGCTTACCACCGATGTACTGAGAATGCAATCAGCCTGCGCGAAGATTGCGCCGCTCCTTGAGGAGGACCTTTATTTTCCCTGTCGCAACACGGGAGTCCACTCCATCCGGTCCCCGAAACTTCTTTCCGCGAAATTCCCCGCTGCGATACTTGGAATTTCGCCGAGACCTGATTTTCCTGATCTCATCAGCGCAGCGCACTCCGGCGCCGGCACGGCCGGACTGTACAGGAATCCCTGGATTTCGGCACACTTCTTCTCGTTTAGATACTCACGCTGTTCCACGGTTTCGACTCCTTCGGCAATGCAGGTAAAACCGAGATTGCGCGCCAGATCCAGAATGCTGGTGACAACTGCCTCGGCGGCCGGCTGTGTCGTGATGTCGCGCATAAACGATCGGTCGATCTTGAGACGGTCCAGGGGGAATCTTCTCAAACACGACAGTGACGACCAACCAGTGCCAAAGTCATCGAGCGAAAGGCTCAGCCCGAGCAGCTTGAGTTCATTCATTATGTTGATCGTTGTTTCCGAGTCATCCAGAGTCAAGGTTTCGGTCAATTCGAGTTCCAGCCATTCGGGTGGCAATTCGCTTTCGCTTAACGCCTCTCTGACCGTTCGCACGAGATCGCCCCGGTAAAACTGCTGAGCCGACACATTGACGGCCATACGCACGGGTGGCAAACCTTCTCGTTGCCAGGCGGCATTTTGTAGACACGCTGTTTTTAAAACCCAGCTTCCAACGTCGATCATCAATCCCATTTCTTCCAGCAACGGGATGAACTCATTGGGAGAAATCAGGCCATGCCGCGGGTGGCTCCATCGCAGCAAAGCTTCGACTGCGGTGATGGTTCCGTCGACGGTGGAAACCTGCGGCTGATAATGGAGCGCGAACTGTCCCAATTCACAGGCATGATGCAAATCGGTTGTCAGCGAGAGCCGCCGCTGCGTTGCCATATCGAGCTCCGGCGTAAAGAACCGGTAGCCGCCGCGGGCGTTTGCCTTAGCCTCATACATGGCCGTGTCCGCGGCTCGTAACAGAGCTCCGGGGGTCTCCCCATCGTTTGGATACCGGCTGATGCCAATGCTGCTGCCTATCTGCAGCTCGTGGCCTTCGATCTGGAATGGATCGTGCAACGATAAAAGCAGCTTCTGCACCACTTTTTCGATGGCGAAGTTATCTTGTACGCTGAGCAATCCAATTACGAATTCGTCCCCGCCCAGGCGCGCCACGATGTCGCTTTCGCGCGTGCAGGCTGTCAGTCTTCGAGACACCGCCTCCAGAAGGCAATCGCCAACGTGGTGACCCAGCGAATCGTTGACATGCTTGAACTGATCCAGATCAAGCATGAGTACTGCGACTCGCTGATGATTGCGGGCGCCCACGGCGATTGCCTGACTTAAGCGATCCTGCAGCAGAACACGGTTCGGCAGGCCGGTGAGCGCGTCGTGAAGCGCCATATGGCGGATGCGTGCTTCCGACTGCTTCCGGTCGGTAATGTCGCGGATATTGCATTGCACGATCCGGGTTCCATCGACATGGTACACATAGCTGACAAACTCCACGTTGACTCGCGACTTGTCCTTGGTTTCCAGGGACCAATCCTCAAATACGGTGGACTCAATGGTTTGCAAATCGATCAAGCATGTCTGGCAGTCTGGAATATCCTTGAATGGCGGAACATCGGATAGCTTCTGGTCGAGAAAATGATCGCGGCTATAGCCAAGCATGTTGACCACGGCCAGATTGACGTCGGTAATCTTCCCGCTCTCAAGATTGATCAACAGGAGGCCGTCTTTGGATGTCTCAAAGAGTGTGCGATAACGGAGTTCAGATGCGTGAAGCTGCGCATTGCTTGTTATGAGCTGCCGGTGCTGAGCTCGGAGCGTCAGATGAGTGGTGATCCGGGCTAACAGTTCCTCCTCTTGAAACGGCTTGGTGACATAGTCGACTCCTCCCGCGGCAAAGGCGGCAACCTTGTCATCGAGGTCGGCCATGGCAGTCATGAAAATCACCGGGATATCACGCGTGCTTTCGATGGCTTTGAGACGGCGGCAGGTTTCAAAGCCATCGATGCCCGGCATCATGATGTCCAGCAGAATGAGATCAGGCCGCACCAGTTGGGCTCTTTCGATGCCCTCTTCGCCATCCTGAGCGACCATAACCTGAAAGTTGCTCCCTTCCAGGTACTCCACCGCAACCGCCAGATTGGCCGGGATGTCGTCCACGATCAGAATTCCGTGTCCACAGATATCCGGTAAGACTTGATTCATGATGTGTGCCACCTGTTCTGTCTACGTCTGTATGGAATGGTTCTCCAGCAAACGAAGGACAGCCTTGGATTGATACCCTAACGCCAACTCGGAGATCCTTTCGGCAAACGGCCGATATCGCCCGTCGAGAAGTATGAGCTGTTCGGCACTTTCCCTGATTGCCCGCATGTTGCCTGCCTTCGCCAGTTCACGCAGACCCTCCATCTGCGTCGGCTCCGGCACCACAAATGGCTCCGCCCGGTCGGGTACAACGGATGCAGCTTGTCGAGGATTCTCGTGTATCCAGGTCAACGCGAGCAGCCTGCCGATCTCCTGCAGCATGGAAGTGGTGTCGATCGGCTTGGTTAAGAAAGCAGTGGCCCCCGCTATCATGCAGTCGGCCTTTTTATCCTGGGTGACGCCGGCGGAAACAGCGATGATGGGTATCGCGCGCAACTCCGGTATCTGCTGCATCCGGGCCGTTGCCTCCAACCCGTTCATGATCGGCATGCGCATGTCCATCAGAATCAAGTCCGGGGGCTGGGCTTGCGCCGATTCCAGGGCATCGAGGCCATTGACTGCCTGACTAACCTCGAAGCCTAAACCACCCAGCGAATCGCTCAACACAGACCTGTTCGCTGCCGTGTCATCCACAACCAGGACCCGCTTGCGCGGCCCCACATAACCGGTCGCCTGCCCACTCATTTCTGAAACGGTCCGCTCGAAATCAACCACGAGAGCAGGCATATCGAACGAGAAACAGCTTCCGCGGCCCAACTCGCTTTGCACGCGGACTTCACTGTCCATAAGCCGAACCAACTGTTGGCTGATACCCAATCCGAGGCCCGTACCGCCGGCGCGATGCAGTTCATCTCCAGCTTGCTCAAAAGGGCGAAAGACTCTTTCCAGTTGATCGTTCGCGATGCCGATGCCAGTATCCCGAACTTCAAAGGCAAGCCGCGCCTGCTCGGGTGATTGAGATAATTTTCTGACTTGCAGGGTGACCAGTCCATGATCGGTGAACTTGACCGCGTTCGAGAGCAGATTGAGCAAGACCTGGCGCAGACGTTTCGCGTCAACCTGTACCAGAGCGGGAACATCGGGCGCGATGTCACACTCGAAATCGAGACCTTTTTCCTCCGCTTTGATGCGTATGATATTGGCGATTCCATGCAGAAAGCCGCTTATGTCGACAGGGGCGAGTTGGAGTTCGATTTTTCCGGCTTCAATTTTGGAAAGATCCAGAATGTCTGTAATGAGCATCAGAAGATGCTCGCCGCTCTGTTGAATCGTGTTGCAGGCATCCGACTGCCATTGACTCAAGGCGCGATCCCGCTTCAGCAGCTGGGCATAACCGAGAATGGCATTCAGGGGTGTCCTCAGTTCGTGGCTCATGTTAGCGAGGAAGGCCGATTTGGCGCGGTTTGCGCCTTCGGCATTATCGCGAGCCGAGGCAAGCTCCTTGGCCTGGCCGGCAAGACGCGCCTCACTCACGCGTAGTTCCCGCTCGGTTTCAGACCGGCGCTTCTCATGCATCAAAAGCGTGCCGAGAATGATGGCGGAGAGGATGTTGGACGCCATGGCGGGAGCGATCGAAGAATCTACAGCCTGGCCCTTATGGAATATCGTCACGACAGCTAAGGCTCCGGCGGCGGACAACACACCCAGGAGCGGGAGATGGATATATTGAAACCGCCGCGTTCGAGAGTCCTGGCGATACTTGAGCGCCCAGCGGAACAGCAGGCCGGCAGCCGCGGAGACGAGCAATTGAATCACGGCAACCTGATTGGATTGCCCGTTCGTCACCCATGGGGTGGATTCAATTGCCATGGAGGATACGAGACCTCCCACAATCGCAATCCATCCTTCGAGAGGGCCGACAAGCGCGAGCAGGATCGTAGTGCAGCCGACCGCCGCGCCTCCTTCCAAGTGTACCGGCAACAATAGCGCGACTGCCGTCGCCATGCCAAAAAGCGCTCCGGAGGCCAATTTCACAATGGTCTTGCGGCCTCCCGACAGGCGCGCCGCAAGCAACTGCACAGGACCGTAGAAGATGATCGCACCGGCAAAGACCGCTACGTTCAGCAGGAACTCGATCATCGTGATTTGCCAGAACAGGTTCATGGATTCGTCGCTCAAAAATAGAACGTCATGGCGCCCAGCACGCGCCTTTCGACCGCGGGTCCGGCGGTTTGCCGTTGGCTTGCCTGGGATAGATTCTGGCCCGCTGCCGACCACGTCAGCCGGTTCGTAAACTTGTACCCAACCCGCGCATCCACCGAGGCGAAGCTGGCGACGGGTATGAGGCTCCCCGTTGTTACTGCCAGCTGAATGCCATGAGTTGCAGACTGGTAGTGAAGGTACCCGTCAAGCTCCCACTTGTTGTTTGCCCATCCGAGATTGGCCTTCAACAGATGAACGGGCGTCGTGTGCTGATAATCGGTGAATGCGGCCGCGTTTTGAGCCGACGGCACAAAGTGATCGCCAATCAACTCCGGGCGGTAATGAACACTCCAACGAAAGCCTTTGGGGTCGGCGAACCTTACGCCCAGTTCGGCGCCGATTGCGTTCGAATTGCCGACATTGCTGGGCAGCTGATAAGGACCATCCGGCGATGAAATGTAGTCGCCGGTAACGGCGCGAAGATCCTGGCTTTTCTGAAAAAACACAGCACCGCGAAAGAGCATGCGCGGCCCGGGAATGGTGTGATCCCACCCGATCTCATAATTCGTCACAATGGTCGGTTTGAGAAAAGGAGAACCGGTGGTGTTGTAAGCCGGGCTGGTAAGAACCAGCGCGCCGCTATCGACCAGGCTGGGCAGCTCGGCGCCTCGACTGGAGGTGAATCGAAACGAATTCATATCGCTCGGCTTCCAGACAAGCCCGGTGTTGTAGCTGGGCTCTGTGATCGTTCGATTCCAGTCGGCATTGGTGAAAGGGTAACCGGGCGGGATATAGCCTTTGCGGCCAAGGGACAGGCGATCGACGCGCAACGCATTGGTTAATGAAACCGTGGGGGTAATCACCCACTCCCACGTACCGCTCAATGCGAAGATTCTGTCATGGACATCGGCGCCTGTGGTTGGGGATGTTTTCTCACTGGTGTACCGGTCCTCCGCCGCGGCTCGCAGGGTGTGATGTGCCCCAAGCCTAAAGATGTCTTGTAACTCGGCCACGGTCACCTGGTTTTTCAAGTGGAAAAGTTGGCCAAGAAAACCCGGAGCGGAATTGAATTGCGAGCGATTTGTATACAAAGTGGCGGCCAGCAAGCCAAAGCGGGTCTCGGCTGTAAATTTGCCCTTGAGCGAAGCAATGCCGTGCCGCGAGTTTGCCAGTTCATAGCTCGGCTCGAACTCATTCAGTTGTGTCTTTGAGTAGCTGGCTTCGAGGTCTAGCTCCATTTTTTCGTGAATACGAATGACGCCATCGAGGTTGACTGAGCTGCGGTATTCGTTGGTTCGTGTCGTGATGTCGTCGGGGGGCGGAATTGGCGTCGAAAAATCGCCGTCGAAGTTCCCCCCTACTGCAAGACGCACGGCTGCTCTGCTCCCGAAATGGTGAGTGGTTACGAGCGATCCTGCCCCAAATTCCTGCGTCCCTCCGGACGCTGCCGCGGTATTCACCGTGTCGTACAGCGGATTGTAGGTGACGATATTGATAACGCCGCCGGCTGCATTGAAGCCAAACAGCGCGCTGTTCGGACCCTTGACAATCTCGATTTGGCGGATCATGCCGAGCTCTACAGGAACCGAACTCCACGGGGTGTAGCCGTAGTCGTCGGTGTACACTTGGCGGCCATCTACCAGCACCAGCAGCCGCGCAGAAACGGCTTGATCATACCCGCGCACACTCACATCGATGTTGTCGTTGCCCCATTCCAAGGTGTCGACGCCACCGGCATGACGCAAAACACCGGGAATATCCTTGGCCCCCGAGCGGCGAATATCTTCCGCTGTGATGATCTCCATCGTTGCCGGAACGTCGCCTACCCGCTGTGGCGAGCCGTCAACGCTGGTGGTCACCGGCTCTCGAAACAACTGTTCGAGCGCGCCATAGTCCAACGACTGTGCGTGAAGCAAAGAAGGCAGGAGCGCTACAATCACGGCCGCCATTGTGCGCAGCAGGGCGCGCGGCCGCTTTCCGCATATCTTAGGCGAGAGGCCTGGATTCATATGCGTTTCACCACCATCGTGAACACCAGCGAAAATCGCGCCCCCACTTTGTCAGCCAAGGCGGTATTGAGTGTTATCTCAACCCGCTGCCCGGCGCGAACCATCAGCACACAGCATTTCGCCTCAATGCAGATTGGATCGTCGGAAATACTCACCAGGCGACGATGGAGGATGGCCTCAAGGATTACATCGGGATGCATTGAGGAACCCGGGACAAGAAAGAGCGCATCCAGATGACGATCAAAGCCGGCCAGTTCATCGGTGGATATCACCACTGCCTGAAATTGCCTGGAGCCTGGACCGCGCGTGCTGTCGATAATTTTGGCTGCTTGTACCGCCGACGCTTTGCCGGCAGGGACGTCGGACGGATAGACGACTCCTACGATAATGGCCCCATCCTTCGGAAGCGATTCCAGAAAGCTAAGGGTTCGCATCGCTGCTTCGAGATTGTCCGCAGATATATGGTCAGCACAATATGCTGTCGGCGCGATTCCGAAGAGCATCACAATAAATGTGACAATCAGCGCAAAGGCTCCCGCAATGGACCGCTCACAATTCATATAAGGAGCCCGATTCCCCGAAATGATAACAACCATTTGCGCGGCGGGTGTATCTCATGTGAACACAACCTATCTCCGAGGTACTGGCGCATAAGATGCATTGCAATGCCGGCTCAGGGCTTTAGTTACACAGTAACTTATGTAGCATCTTGGGTCGCATTTCGCCTGGAAACAAGAAAGTCATTAGAGTCAGAGTGGAACATGTATGACGATGGGAAGGTTGGCCGGCGATGTGATCCTGCGCCGCTCAGCGAGACAGTAGCCTCTCCATGTCTAAGCCTCCGAATGTCATCGTGTGAAATCGTTGCCTTTGCTCAATTATGAGCACAAGTTTTGGCATTTTTAACGAGGTGAACTAAGTAGACAGTTTTGGATGTCACTGCACAGACAACTTATAACTAAACTTAGGTAAGTAAAACGGCGCAATTCAGTACAGGTGCCTCGTAGAGGCAAAGCAGTAATGCTTCCGTTTCGCCTTGTCATCGACGTCAATGTTCTGGTGTCACTTTGCAAGCGGCTGAGCGCGAGGAATGACGAGAAACGCACCTCAGGGGCTTTAAAGCCCCGGTGTACGCATTATGTATTTTGCGAAACGCCGATAGGATTTCGAGGCAAGAGAACTGGGCTTCGATCAGTTCGGAGAGATACGTGTTGTCTTGCCGGCTGCTTTCTTCCAAATCCGGCTCCAGCCGCGAGGACCTTGGCCGCTGCCACGGCGCCGGCGTGCTGATACGTCGGCTCCAGTCCGCTGCTTTGCACCGGATTTTCTTTAGGGTTAAACTCCGTCAGTCCCGAAGGGACGGGACAATCTATAGCCCGGCACGGGAGTGCCGGGTAGGATTTCACGCAAATCGAGTCCCGAAGGGACGACATAATAGGGGAGTTCTCACGCAAACTCTTTAGCCCCTGAAGTACGTTTTTTGTGTCGGTCTCTGAATCTTTCAGCATCCTGCTAGTGGTAGTCCTCTAGGTTCACGTCGTAAATCTCGCGTTCGGCTGTGTCGATACGAAACGTCAACCGCCGATTGGCGGTCACGCTTAGACTCCATGTGCCCTTCGAGTTGCGCCCACGCAGCCGTTCACTATTGGATTTTGCCAAGCCTCTTGCCAGCGCTCTGCTCATGGAATTCGCTTTTTTACTTGCTCATACCGGGCCAACATAAGCGCTTCGACAGGGCGCGAAGCGCAAAACCCATATTGACGCAGTTGCTTGATCGCCTCGGGAAAATCAAAGTATCCGCGTAGAGATGCTTGCAGGAGAACGGCCAGGGTGCCGGCTACCTCGATATGCCTCATTTCGGCCTCGTGTCGGCCAGCTCGTTCGTCAATCAAGAGAACATCGGCCCCGACTTCAAGAGCCAAGCTGATCGCTTCGCGTTCTCCCGCCCCAAGCTCCGCAGTCAGGCTTCCATCGACCTGCTCCACCTGCCTTTCCTCCAGCCATGTGGGAGGCGCGGACGCCCAGGCGCGTACCTCTGCAGGCGCTTCGGGGTGCTGCATCTCCGTCAGAACGGCGCGGGGCACCAGAACCCGGCCATAAATTTCCCGGAGAATGTCAGGACGACCGAGGCGGATGAGGTAATTGAGTGGACTGGTATCGGCAACGACGATCATGCCCGCGGCTACCGGCTGTTCCCTCTCAGCACCCGGTCCAGCGTGGCCATGTCTTTGTCAAGATCCTCGACGGTGTAATCGTAGATTTCATGCTGCTGGAGGAAGGCATCCACCTGCATCCGTGTCCCAAACCCGAGGAGCTGGCGGACCTGCTCCATCGTCAGCCGACCGTCCCGGTATGCACCAGCCGCAGACTCCTCTAAGAGCGAGCGAGCTGCATCGCGGCCAGCGGGCACAAGGTGCTGGAGAAACTGGTCCGGTATTTCAACGGTGACCTGCATAGCTTGAGGGTAGCAAAACGGGGGGGGGAACGCTATTCATATGAGAGCATTTATGCAACGCTCCAGATGATATCGAGAGCATGAAATGTTCCCTGACGGGGAACATCTGTAGTGAGGTAGATACCCGGCTTCGGACGCTCATTCGACAAACCAGGTCTACGCGCTGCAAGGCGGTAGAGCTATTGCATGGATACCTCCGACCAAAAGTAACCTCCGAAAACGATGACCATCGATTTTAAAAAAGAGTCCCCGCGCCAACACTCGACTCCAGACCGCTGAATCTAACCCATAACAAGACGATTTCGGCAGGGATCAGATTCTCGCGCGTCCGTTCCCTTGTCCGGCAGTTGTCGGTAGTCTACGGCC
>JBAVQC010000124.1:0-15923 GCA_049693715.1 Acidobacteriaceae bacterium
AGCTTATATCGTTCACCGGCGACCCGAATTGTGAGTGATTGAAGAGGTTGAAGAACTCGGCGCGGAAGTTCAAACCGATTTCTCTAGGCAGCCCAAACTGTTTAATAACCGAGAAGTCGGTGTTCACGTAATCAGGCCCGGTGGCCGGGGAGCGCGACGCGTTCCCCAACTCGCCGTTGGGGGCCGGAACAAAGCAAGCGGTGTTGATCCACTCCCTCTGGCCGTGGTTGGCGTTGTGGGTGTTGCAACCGGCGACCTGGTCAGGCCGGTTGAAATTGTTGTCATTCCCGCCGTTGGAGAACTCGTTGCCGGCGTTGTTGATGCTGTCAATCAACGTGACGGGAAAACCGGAAGAGATTCTTTGGATCAGGGTCAGCTGGAAGTTGCCAAGAAGAGTGTTGGTCAAGGAATTCCAGTTGCTCCCGATCAGCTTTCCGCGGCCGACGGGCAAATCGTAGATGACACTGCCGTTGAAGCTGTTATCGAGGTTAATTTGCGAGAAGGCGTGATCGAGGCTTGGCCAATTGGGAAGCGGGAAATACGGGGCGCTGAGCACGGAACCTAAGCCGTCGCTCAGCCCGTTGTCATAGGTGTGGGAGTAAGTGTAGGCAAACAGGGCGTAGAGTCCGTGCTTCGCCGTCTTGGTCTCTGCCTTGATCTGCAGCGAGTTGTAGCTTGTCTTGCCCACATCACCAAAGAGAAAAATCTCGTTGAAGTTGGGCGCGATATACGGCGACTCGTAAGGCGAGCCGTTGAAATTGCAACCGAGCGTGTAGTTTTGTACCGTGCCGCACGCCGTAGGACTGCCAGTCGTGAGGTTATTGCCGGTCACCAGGATGTGCGTGCCCTGGGCCCCGGCAAATCCGGCGGTCAGTACCAGGTTACCGGCCAACTGGCGCTCGACGTTCACGTTGTATTGCTGCACCATGCCGTGCTTCAGATTCGTGGGCTCGTAACTGAAGTTTCCGGTAAATGTCGCGGCGGTGGGCGGCGTAGGAATGGCCTGAAATCCGCTGGAGAGATTAGTGGCCGCAGGTGTTTGTGCGAGGGTGGTCGCGCAGTACGACGTAGCAAAGGCGCAGCCTTGGGCGCCAAAGGCGTCCGACTCGCCCAGATTGGGCGGGTTCTGCCATAGACCCTGGGCGCCCTGGCTCCAGGCGGCGTCGTGGTAAATACCGTAACCCAGGCGCAACACTGTCTTGTCGCTGCCGAACACCTTCCAGGTGGCGCCGAGACGGGGTTCGAGGTCTGTCCAATCCATCTTGATGCCGGCCGACGCACTCACACCATTTTGACCGGCAACGAGAAGCTGTCCGGTCAGGGGAAGGTAGTCAGCCTGACGTCCGGCGATGTCGGTGATGGGCGTGGACAAATTCCACGCCAAGCCGATATTGAGGGTGATGCTTGGTGTGGCCCGCCAATTATCTTCGGCGAAAGGACGATAGCTTTTCCAGCGGCGGCCGGTGACCGGGCCCTCAAACGACTGGTCATGAATGGCGAGACCAGTGATGCCCTGCAGGAAATCGGCCTCGGAATTGCCGGCGATGTTGAGGGCGCTATTGCCGGTAAAGTTCCCAGCGACGCCGACGATCCAGAAGCCATCCTGGAAAGCCTCTGTGCCCACATTCAATTGATTGCCGCGAAGGTCGATGCCGAACTTGAAGTCGTGCTTGTTGTGGATGTAATCGAGGGAGTCGCGGAAAGTGAAGACATTGGTTCCGCCCTGGAACGGAGAGAAGCCGCGATCGCCGAGCGACCAGTAGCCGCCCTGGAACTCGGTCGAAACCAGTCCGCAGCTATAGAAGTTGTGACAGACTGTGCTGCCAGGGGTGCAACCGAGGTTGGCGTTGGGAATGCCGCCTCCGATGACAGAGGAGATGCAGCTCCCGGTGCCCTGCGAAGTGATGTAGTCGAAGATGCGGTTGTAGCCAAAACTGGCCTGATTGACCATGTTGGCGCCGAACACGTGGGTCTCGCCGATGGCTACGTTGCGCGCGTGGTTTCTGATGCGCTGGTTGCTGCCGAAGGCGTTGGCTTCGGCAAATCCCGGTGAGCCGCCGGGCACAAAGGAGAATGCCTGGTCATAGCTGAAACGGGCAAAGAGGCTGTCCAGGTTCGAAATCGTGTGGTCCAGCCGAACGTCGAACTTGGTTTGATCCAGTTGGCGGACGGGTTGACTGGTGTAGTTAATGCCCGCATTGGCGTTGTTGGCGTTGGGCGTGGGGTACAGGTTGATAAACGCCTGGCCGATGGGGTTGATCAGGTTTTGCGGAATCTTGTTACAGGCCGTGCCCGGCGCCTGGCTTCCATCAGCCCTGGCGGGGAGAGGATTGCCCGCGGCATCACACTGGAAATAAATGTTTGGGTAGACGTTCGTGTTGGTGGACGCACCAGCCAGGTTCGGGTTGACAATGCCCAAACCGGAAACAGGATTGCCGAACGGGTCGCTAGAGAAATCGCCGGTGCGCTGGGCGAGCGAAGGCACGAGGCCGGTAAAGGGAATTTCGTGGAGCTGAAACTTTTGTTCTCCGTCGACGAACAGAAAGGTCTTGTTCTTGCGAATGGGTCCGCCAATACTCCCACCAAACTGGTTCAGGTTGAACTTTTCGATGGAGGTGGCAAAGTAGCTCTTGGCATCGAGATCGGTGTTGCGCACAAATTCGTAGAGCGAGCCGTGAATGTTGTTGGTCCCGCCTTTGCTGGTGACGAGCACCGTCGGCCCGGCGCGGGTGCCATATTCGGCCGAATAGGTAGACGTCAGCACCTTGAATTCCTGAATGTCGTCAATCGAGGAATAGACGCCGATCCCGCCGGCGGTCAGCTCGTTGTTGTCGACGCCATCCAGAAGCCAGTCTGTGCTGTTAGGCCTGGTGCCACCGACGGATAGGGAGAAGGGACCGCGTGCGGCCACTTCACTGCTGGCAGCGGAGGTGAAAAAGCTGTTGGGGTTGGTCTCTGCCGTGGCCCCGGATGTGAGGGTGGCCAGCTGAACGAAGTCCCGGCCATTGAGGGGCAGCTGCGACACTTCCTGCGACGTGATTACCTGGCCGAGCGAGGGATTGGCTGACTCGACGGCGACCTCCTCGCCGGAAACTGCCACCGTCGTCACCACGGTGGCGGGGACGAGCGAGAAGTCGAGTTCGCGGGCTTCATCCACCTGCAGACGCAGATCTTTGGACTCAGCGCTCTGAAAGCCCGACGCATCCACGTGCACGGTGTAGGTCCCGACCGGGAGCAGAGGGAGCAGGTAGTGTCCGCTGGCGTCCGCCTTGGTGTCCCGTTGCTGGCCGGTTCCTTGGGAGGTAGCAATGATGGCCGCTCCGGGGATCGCAGATCCAGCTTTATCGGTGACGTTTCCGGAGAAATTTCCCGTGGCTTGGCCGCGCATGGCCGGCGACACCATCAGGGTGGCCATGCAAACAACTATGGAAAGTAGTAGCTTATGGGATCTTGTATCGGCGCGTTCCACCGATTTCGGACACTTCGTATCAACTATTGTTTTTTCCATTAGTCAAACCCTTTCGACTCACTGGCTAAGGTGACGCTTGTATCGACTGGGCTGCCCCGGGATTACTTGACTGTAAGAACTGGGCGGTCGAAAGTCAACGCAAGTTTTGCGCGGGAGGACCGATACCGCGTCATTTTTGGACAAATCCAGGGTAGGAAGATGTAGCCTGTTTTCGCTTTTCGCAAGATGTGGTAGAGCACGTCGAGCCGGAGCTGAACACGCTAAAGTTAAAAGCGATGACTCCACGGCAAAGCTCAAGCTTTCTAAAGCTCTCTTTCATCCTTGGTCTGTTGGCTTTTACGGCAGCTCCCACCTGTGCGAAAGCAGAACCTACGCCGGAAGCCATCACCGCATTCAACGCCTATGTGAAAGCGGTTGAGTCGAGGCTCGCGCAACAGCACCAGTTGCGAGACGGTTTTCTGTCGCCTCCGTTAACCCCGCAAAACGAAACACGTTTGCAACAGGGAGAGTTGATCATTGAACCGATCACGCCGGTCACAGGAGCGGCTTTGCCCGGAGCGTTGCTGCACGACTGGCGTGGGACGGCTTTTGCCCCGGGGGCCACGGTGGCAGACTTTGAGCGGCTGATGAAAAACATCAGCGCCTACCCTCAACACTTTTCTCCCCAGGTGCTGCAGGCGAAACTGCTCTCGCAACAGGGCGACCGCCTGCAGGCGTTTATGCGGGTTCGTCAGCACCACGTAATTACGGTGGTGATGGATACGACCTATGACATCACCTTTAGCCGTCTCGACGCACAGCACGGATACAGCCTCTCGCGGAGCACAAGGATTTCAGAAGTAGACTCGCCCGGCACGGCTAGTGAGCATGCCGTCCCGGCCGGCGAGGAGCACGGCTTCCTGTGGCGGCAAAACACCTATTGGACCTATGAGGAAGGCGACGGCGGTCTCTACATGCAAATTGAATCGGTGTCGCTTTCACGATCCGTGCCGAACGGCCTGAACTGGGTCGTTCAGCCCTTCATTGAGAAGATCCCACGCGAGTCGTTGGAATTTACCCTGCGCTCGACTTGCAATGCGCTTCGGAAATAGTACCGCTTACCAGCCGGAAACTTTGATCGCAGGTTTTCCATGATTTATTGAAACGTCTGCCCAGGGCGGCTCACTATCTTGTTATCACTTCACCACCTCAATCGGGAACGAGGGCACCGTGAATCGTTTCGAGCGAACACAAGGGCGACGCAAGATCGGCGGCTCGGTAACCGCCCTGGTTACGGTTTTCGCGCTGGCGGCTTCGGCGCCCGTCGTATCCCAGACGACCGCCAGCGATGGTCCGGGTGCTGCTGCGGCCTGGACGACAGGAAACAAGCTGGCTGTCGGCACGTCGGCAGATACAAACAGCAAGGTTTGGTTCACTGTGGCCAAGGGGATCACGACCGAGGTCTTCTATCCGCGACTCGACCTCCCCAACATGCAGGATATGCAGTACATCATCACCGACGGGTCCACCTTCGCGGATCTCGAGCGCGACGCAACCAACCACGCTGTCTCGATGCCGGACGAGAAGGCGCTCGAGTATACGATCACCAACACCGACAAACGCACACCGCCCAAGTACAGCATCACCAATACGTACATTACCGACCCCAGCCGCAACACCTTGCTCATCCGCACCCGCTTCCAGTCCCTGGATGGCAATACCTACCAGTTGTACCTGCTTGAGAACCCATCCATGGGCGGCGGCGGCAGCCAAAACAACGCTTCGTGGGACGCGGCGAACTCAGCGCTCATAACCAGCGGGACAGAGCTGCTCGGTCCATCGGCGATGGTCTTCTCGGCACTGAAGGCGGCGCCGCCGAACACCTTCGCCGCGCACGACAACGGCTTCTCTGGTCAGGCGAGCGACTGCTTTGTCGACCTGACCGCCCACCAGGCGCTCAGCCACCAGTTCGACAATGCCGGCAATGGCAACGTCGTGCAGTGCGGCGAAATCGGCAGCGTCGGGACCGACACTACGTTCATCATCGCGCTTGGCTATGGCAGCGACGCGGCCTCGGCGGTCGCCGCCGCCAACGGATCCCTCACCGCGGGCTTCACGGATCGCGAGGCGGCCTACCGCGGCATCCCGCCCTCCAGCGGAGGCTGGGAGGGCTACGCGAACGGGCTTACCCCAGCGCCCGCAAGCGTTTCGAGCGACACCGCCCGGCGGCGAGCATACTACGTCGCCGCAATGGCGTTGCACGCCGCTGAAGACAAGACGTTCCGCGGCGCCAACGTCGCAGGGTTCGCCACCCCCTGGGGTGACTTCACCAATGGGGACACACTCAACGACGGCTACCACCGGGTTTGGGGTCGCGACTTGTACCAGCAGGCGATGGGCTTGCTTGCCGCGGGAGACCCCGCGCAGGCGCTGCGCATGGCGCAGTTTTTGTGGAATGAGCAGTACATCGGCACCAGCACCCCCGGAGACAACACCACCTACTCGCCCGGCTCGTTCCCCCGCTACAGCCCGGTCAGTGGGATAAGCAGTGCAGCCCCGAAGCTGCTCGGGTGTTGCGAGCAGCTCGATCAGGATGCCTTCGCGATCGTGCTCGCCTGGATGACCGGCCTCACCGGCAACCCGATGTACCAGAAAATCAAGATGACGGCGAACCACATTCAGGCCACCGGCCCCAACACGACCGAACGCTGGGAAGAGCAGTCCGGTAAGTCAGATTCCTCCATCGCGGCAGAGATTGCGGGCTTGGTTGCGGCGGCGGATATTGCGCGCCAGAACGGCGACGCCGGCAGTGCCGCGAGTTGGGAGTCGACCGCCGACTCATGGAGTTCGAACCTCGAGGGCTGGACGTTCACGACCAACGGATTCTGGGGCGGCCACCGGTACTACGAGCGTATCGATGAGAGCCCGGCGGCGAACCCGAATGACACCAAACAGATCTGCTTCCAGGAGGGCTGCTTCTTCGGACACGACATCGCCGACTTCGGGTTTCTCGATCTCGTTCGGCTGGGCTTGCGCCTGCCCAACGATGCCAACGTGTCGGCGTCGCTTTCGCCCAGCGGGTCGGCGTCGGACGGCAATTCCACCGTGCAGGTGACCATGCCCAACGGCGACATCTACTTCCACCGCTACAACCACGACAACTATGGCGAGAGCAACACCGACTGCACTGGCTTTCCTCCCCTGCCGCTCAATCGGTTCGGACGGCCCTGGCCAGTCCTTTCGGGCGAGCGCGGCGAGTACGAGCTGGCCAACGGCCGAGAGGCCGCTCTCTATTTGCAGTCGATGGCCGATGCGGTCAACGACGGTTACTTTATGCCGGAGCAAATCTGGGATCGCAAGGACATTCCCTGCTTCACGTTGGGACGGCCGACGGGCAGCGCCGCGCCGCTCAACTGGGCGGAGGGCCAATACCTGCGCCTCGCCCAGTCGATGAACGCCGGCTACAATCTGGACACGCCTTCGGTGGTCAAGGCGAAGTACCGTGGGCCGGGGCCGATCCGCGTCGAGGGCGGCAAGTGCATCGACGACGCAGGTGCAAGTACGAACAACGGCAGCCCCATCCAGATTTTTACCTGCAACAGCAGCGGCGCACAGAGTTGGACCTGGAACAGCGGTGACGGGACGCTGCGTGCCCTCGGTAAGTGCATGGACGTGACCGGCGGCGCCACCACCAATGGAACGCAGATACAGCTGTTCGACTGCAACGGCACTGGTTCTCAGCAGTGGCGTTGGCGAAATCAGAACCGCCTGGTCAATCCCCAGTCAGGCCGTTGCCTCGATGTCACTGGTGGGAGCACCGCAGATGGCACGCGGCTTCAGCAGTTTGACTGCAACGGCTCCGCCGCGCAAATCTGGTACCTTCCGTAGCTTCTCTGGCTGCCCCTGACTTTTTACGGGACGAGAGACGATTCGATGCGTACCGGCAAGTTCGGATGGGTTTTTGCGATTTCTTCGGTATGGCACCTACCGATTGCAAAATGAGTCCCGTAGGGACGTCTGAACTTAGCCCAGGACGCAGTCCTGGGTTAGCATGAACCATTGAAAAGTCCCGAAGGGACGACTGAAAAAGCCGGTCGCGCAATATTTCGAGAGGATCCGGTACCTTCCAGCCGTCCCTACGGGACTCAATCCTCGAGGCAGTTCTCACGCAGGCTCTTTAGCCCTGAGGTACGCTTTTTGCGCCGGTCTCTAATTTTTTCAGCATCCTCTTGACACCGATGGGAACGTTTCTTTCCGCGACATAGGCGTGGCGCATTTAAGCTCAATCGCCGTTACGCGTCTTTCCGTTTCCTTTTTGGTCTCGATAGTCTCGATCTGTCAGCTTGGTTCTGAATCACGGACACAAATGCGGCAAGACTATCCCGCGTGTCCGTTTGACGAACCTGGAGAAAATACTCTACGGGAGGGAGAGGCGGAAGTCCTTCCTTTTTTCCCAGAGGTCGTAGTCCGGCAGTGAATGCGTGCTTCGGCAAAGGCGTGATCGCAAGTCCAGCCGTGGCCGCCGCTCGTACGCCCGAAAGGCTTGAGCTCAGACAAGTCACTCTCCAAGGTCGCTGACACGATGCGAGCGCTCGCAGAGCAGCGTCGCGATGCCGGCGGAATTTTATGATTTGCAAAAGCCCTACGTCGAGATGTGGCTTCGCTTCATTGGGGTCACGTCAGTGGAAAGCGTCATCGTGGAAAAGACGCTGTTTGACCCAGAGGTCGACAACGCGAGCAGGAAGCAGCCGTTCTCGCAAGCCACTTCTGATTTTCAGTGGCCCCGATTGCGCTCCTGCGCTCTGCCATAGAAAGGAAGAGTCCCTTGAAGGTCTTTATGATCTATCCACCATGATCATGGAGCGAGAACGGCTTAGGGGGCCCTGGTCCCCTGGTGGGGCGGCCCGGTCTTTTCACTTTACCGAGAGGGTGTATTCTGGTAGCACCTAATAAGGTGCGACAACATGGGATCATCAATGCTGGACATCACGAAAGATATTCAATCGCTCACGACCTTCCGCCGGCGCTCCGGCGATTTCCTGAAGCAGCTGAAGAAGAGTAAGCGCCCAGTGGTGCTGACGGTCAAGGGGAAGGCAGCCGCCATTGTGCAGGATGCCGAAGCCTATCAGCGTCTGCTGGACCTCGCGGCCAGCGCCGATGCTGAGGAAGGCATTCGCCAGGGGTTGGATGATGTAGCACGCGGTCGTACCCGCCCGGCGAGAGAGGTATTTGACGATATTCGCCGCAAGCATGGCATACCGCGTTGAGTTCGCCGCTCGCGCGGCCCGCGATCTTGAAATTCTCTATCTGGAGAAGAACGCTGCGGGGTCCCATGCAGCCGCCCGCTGGTACAACGGGCTGGAGGAGGCGGTATTTGCGCTCGCAACGCATCCCAATCGTTGCCCTGTTACCCCGGAAGCCCGAAAGCTCAAACGAAAGCTGCGGCATCTGCTTAACGGCAAGAAGCCTCACGTGTACCGGGTCATTTATGAAGTCGACGAGAAACAGCAAACCGTGTGGGTGCTCACGTTCCGGCATGGGGCAAGGCGGAAGCTCCAGCAGGCCGATCTCGCGTAGGGCAGGCCGGAGGCAGAACGGCGCTTCGGATGTCGCTCGTTTTCCTTCGTGACGCCTAAAATGAAATGACGTTATAACTGCAGGGCGCGAAATTGAGCTCTACCAGCACCACGGGGAGTTGCGGGACAGGGGATTTGCGCTCGCAAAGTTAGACTTCAGGAGCATGCCAGCGCGCGGTCAGCTAGTTCGCCACAGCGTGGGCAAACGACAGAGCGAGCGGACTCAACACCGCAACGGAGACAGTCCGTAGGGGACGTAACAGCCTAGAGCCCGGCACGTCAGTGCCGGGTTAGGATGAAGTTTATGAGGCGAGTCCCGTAGGGACGGCACAATGCCCAGCTCTACATCGGCGGTTGTTCTTCCTCATCTCCACACCGAGATTCTTCCGTCAGCGGACCGGGTTGTCGATCGTCATCCAACGTTCAGTAGGATTCGCTTCTGACGCACCTGATTGGGAGTTGCGGGACAGACGAAGTGGAGTTGCGGGACAGACGAAGTAACCGCCATTAGATTGCTATCCCGCTGCGCAGAAGATGGGGGTTACTTCGTCCCGAATCGTCTCGGTTGGCGCAGCCGCCATGCCACGCGGAGGGGCCGGGTGTCATGGGCCGATTTGGCTGACAGTCCGCGCTAAAATTCAGGCGCTTATCGGTGGCTGGCAAAAGCAAGAGCGGTTATTGACCGGTGCGCAGACAAAGATAGCGGCCCGTCCCCTGCGTCTTGTTCCCAGCGTTGATGGGAAATTCGTCCCTAAGACGCGGTATGATACCGGAGAGGCAAGGCCATGCGAACCACCATCGAGCTGCCCGATCCCGTCTACCGCAAGGGTGAACAGGTCGCACGCACGCAGGGCGTGACGATTGAGGAGTTTATTGTCCGCGCCTTTGAGCGTGAGCTGAAAGACGAACCAGACTTAGCGCCCCAGGCCAGGAGGGTGACGCTGCCGCTTGTCCCCTCGAACGAACCGGGCACCCTGGATCTGAAAGACTTCAACTTCGATGATCTACTTGCCTGATGTCAATGTCTGGATCGCACTCACTTCCAATCGGCACGTTCACCATACAATAGTGGTGTGTCTCACGCAGATGATCGTTTATCCGTTTTGAAGGGTACGGGCTTCAGCCCGTACGTAAGCCTCGCAAAATCAACGGGGCTTTAGCCACTTAGGGAACATCGGCTGGTTGGCTTCATCCTTTGCCGGGCGCTGAAAATGGACTTAATCATTGAGACCATACAATAGCCACAGAATGGCTCCAAGGGATAGAACAGGATTACCTTGCGTTCTGCCGCGTCAGTGAGCTGGGTTTTCTCCGCCTGCTGACGAATAGCCATGTCATGGGCAGCGACGTTCTTTCTCCGGCCCAAGCATGGCGTGTCTATGACGAATGGCGCACAGATGGGCGAGTCATTTTCCTTTCGGAGCGGACAGGCTTCAGTGAGCAGTGGCGGCAGTTGGGAAACCAGATTTCAGGAGGCCCCAACGCCTGGACGGATGCTTACTTAGCTACTTTTGCGGGAGACAGCAATGCAACGGTCATCACGTTAGATCGGACATTCCGTTCGCTCGGCAACGCTGCTATCACCCCTCTTGCTTTAGACGGCCCCGACGAATACCAGGGGGAATAGGTATCAGGTCGCCGGATTACGTCCCGGCCTATTCGAGCGTGCGATGAATCGATGAATAGTGTCCGACTCCTGACCAACAAGAGATGCGGCGAGCCACCTCAGCGTAGCGCCGCGGGCCGTTACCATGGCCACAGTTTCTTCCACCATGTAGGTTTCTGCGTTTCGGCGCTGGTTCTTGGTTCTTGCGTTTTCGGCTTTGTCGCCAGAATCCCAGAATCCGCGCGCTTTGGCGGGGCGGCGGCGGGGCGCTCGATCCGCCGCTCACTGTGAAGTTGTTGAGTACGGTTTTGACGCCCGCAACCTGGCCGGTCCGTGTTTCCCTTTTGGGTTCCGCTTTTAGATTCCGGAATAGGTCCAGCCCACAAGCCCGCCTCCCGCCACGAACCCATCAACCATCGCCAACCTAACCCAGTGCCGGATACACCACGCCCGTCAACTCCTCCGACACCGTCCACAACCGCTTCCCCACCGCCTCATCCAGTCCCTGCGGTCGCGGCTGCACCGCCACCGGCGATCCCTTGAACTCCTGAAAGCCATCCGGCCCAATGTACTCCCCGCCCTTCGCATCCGGCGACGTCGCCGCATACAGCGTCGGCAGCGCTCCCGCATGATCCGGCTGAATCATAATCGGAGCGAGGATCCTCAACACGATGGCCTTAAGGTTCTTGGTACCAGGCCCATTCACCATGATGTTGGTCATCGAAATCCCCGGATGCACCGCCAGGCTGATCAACCTGCTATGCGCCGCCCGCGCCCGCCGATCCAGCTCCTTCGCAAACAAAATGTTGGCCAGCTTCGACTCGCCATAAGCCCCCCATGGCTTGTACCCGCGCTCGCTCTGTAAATTATCGAAATCAATCGTCCCCGTCCGATGCGCCAGCGACGCCACCGTAATCACCCTCGGCTCCGGCGCAGCCAATAGCTGCGGCAACAGCAACCCCGTAAGCGCGAAATGCCCCAAATGATTCGTCCCGAACTGCTGCTCAAACCCGTCGACCGTAACTTCGCGCTTCGGCAACGCCATCACACCAGCGTTATTGATCAGCAGATCGAGCGGAATTCCGCGCCCCGCAAATGCAGTCGCAAAGCTGCGTATCGACGCCAACGAAGCCATATCCACTTCCACCAGCTCAGCAGCCGCCCCCGGTGCTTCACGCCTCAGACGCTCCAGCGCAGCCTGTCCCTTCGCCCCATTCCGGCATGCCAGAAGCACGTGCGCCCCATACCGCGCCAACTCCAGCGCCGCCTGGTAGCCAATCCCGCTGTTCGCGCCCGTCACGAGTGCCGTCTTGCCCGTCTGCGAGGGGATCTGCTGGACCGTCCACTTCGTTGTCGGCATTGCGTGTGCCTCCAATTGCTCGGCACGAAGCCGTTGTGCCCGATGCTAGCAGTAGAAGGACCAACTGCAAAACTCTCCTCGAAAGAGGCAAAACGCAATATCAATCCCTGCCAGCAGAGGTGACGGATAGAACGGTGTCTGAGGATGAGCGGCTGCGCGCTTGGATCTACATCCATCGGCAGCGCAAAGAGTGGGACGCGAAAGAAAGGATGTACCTCAGAGTTCCATCTCCCGTATCGAGCAGCGAGCGGACATGTATCTGAGCACGTTGCGCAACTATGTCCAGGCGATGGGCGGGGTGCTGCAAATCCAAGCGGTATTTCCCGAGGGAGGCGCGGTGGTGCTGAGCCGCTTCGGAGACTATGAGGACCAGCCTTACGTCGTGTTTGCGCACATGGAAGAGAGTGGTGCGTATCAACTTCGTGCGCGGCCCTTTCATCACCAGGGCGCACCGCTGGCGACGCGGGCGTTCAAGATGTCTTAGAATTGCGTGTCTTAGAATTGCGGGACAGACGAAGTAACCGCCATTAGATTGCTATCCCGCTGCGCAGAAGATGGGGGTTACTTCGCAGTGTGTCGGAGAGTAATATTCTTCTACGTATAGTCAATAACTTACAGGCGGATCTTAGTCGGCGATGGCTTGTAAGTCGCTGATTGTAGGTTGAGTCAAATCTATCTCCGACAGGCTGTTCGTCCCCAATCGTCCGGGCTGGTTTGAGACCTGCTCCTGAGAGTTGCGGGACAGAACGAGAACAAGGAGCAGCGTAACAACGATGGCTGTTGCATATCTTTGTTACTCCTTATATGGATTTCGCAGGAGAGGAACGGATCCTGGGGGCGAGCTTTTAACCAATTGAATTTCGCGCTCTACGTCTGCAAGGACGTCTGGTTCCTCGACCGCATCTTTCTGCGCCAATGCATACCAGTGCAAAGCCTGATCGGTGTCGCGGCGGCCGAGGGCAAAGTTGCCCAACTCGATAGCAGCTTCGGCAGATTCAGAATCGAGGGAAATGGAGCGGAGCAGGTATTGTTCGATCAACTTCGGATCGTCGCTTGTCTGCGACATGGTGTGGAGCGCCCGATACTCGAGGATGCCTGCGGCGACGCGCGGCAGTGCAAAATTGCCATGGTACACCAGCAAATTTCCAAAACGAGCGGCCGGTTGCACATTACGCAGGGTGGGCATGTCGTGCCAATCCCTCTGCGCAACCTCAGGGGCGCGAAAGCAAAACCATCCATCCAGGTTCCCATTTGCAACCTCTTGCGGTTGGGGATTCCATCGCTTCACACCCCCTGCCACCAACTCCTCTTGTAATGCCCAGTAAGACGACATAACTGGTGCGGGGGCGATCTGGCCTTTATAGAAGGCGATGAACTCTGGAGTGCGCTGGCCGAGGTCGACACTCTCATTTTCGAAGCTCAGCCAGGCATTTTGCGAACCGCCTGCCAGGAAGTTGTGATATTCCCAGATGCGGCGCTGCGGCAGCACGGTCACGGCGATGCAAAGCACTGCGCCAAGTGGCACCGCACGCCAGTAAATCACGGGAGATCGGCAGAGGAACCAGGCCGCTACCGAGGCGCAGACCGCGAGCAGGGGAACCACAAAAAGCCAATGGCGCAGTCCTGCATAGAAAACTCCGTTATGCGCGATGAAGAGCATGAAGAACGCAGCCATGCCGACAAAGGCTGCGAGCGGCCGGGCCACCTCCCCGGGTAAACGCCCAGGCAAGAGAAGCAGCATACCAATGATCGCCAACACGATAAAGGCTGGAGGCAGTTTGACGATGAGGTCGGCAAATGGGACCCACCATGGAGCCTTGCTCTGGTAGCTCTGGCCAAAGGCACAGATCCAGAACGGGCGTCCCTCTACACCCGCTCGCAGCGTATCCGCAAGACCCCAGATATAGGCGCGCGGAACGAGGTGCAGTTTTTGCGCGGTGAACAGCGCGCGGCGCATCAGGGGTGAATGCAAGTCGTTGATTTTCGCTGTGAGCGGCCGGTTGAAAGTCTCTGCCGGTTGGCCTTGTACGAGCAAGCCGGGGCTTTCCCGATAGTGGAAGCCGTAGGTGCTCCACAAGACAACCACGCTCAGTACGCAGGCTGTCGTCAACCAAAGCGCCTGTCTGCCTACGGCCTGCCTATGCGCCATCCTCCAGCCGAGGGTGGCAACGGAGCCAAGAAGTAAGGGCAGCACGATGAGCGGTGCCGAATGCTTGGTCGCAAGCAAAAGTCCGGTGGCGACACCAAGCAGAACCCAGTCGCGACCGCGTCGATCGCGCAGAGCCAGGATGATGGCGCAGAGGCAGATGGTTCCCAGCAAAGCCATCGGCAGGTCAGTCATCACCACCGGCATGTGCGCGGAAATGGTTGGGTCAAGCGCCAGCAGCAAGAGAGCCATGAGGGCGATGGTCGCGCCGAAGATACGCCCTAACAACCACGTAAGCGCGGCTAATAGGGAAGTGTTCAGAAGGTAGAGCGCAAACCGCGCGCGGCGATGCACCCGGGCGCCGTCGCTTTGCGCGAATACCGCCTGCTGGGTGTAAACACGCTCCTGAACTTTCTCGTTCAGCACGGTCAGGGGCGGGAGATGCAGCACAGTCGGAGGTACGGCCAGGGCTGCGATCAACTTCACCAGGGGTGGGTGTTCGGGATTTAGCCGATAGTCTCCCCAGCGTACATAAGAAGCGCCCGCAGCGATGTGGTAGGGCTCGTCGACGGTGAAGCCATCCAGGCTGGTGGCCCAAAGAGAGTGCCCCAGGGCCAGCGCCAGCAAGAGAGCCAGCCCAAACCAAAACCGGTGTTCCAGACGGCGTTCGAGAGCCTGGACGGATAGACTGTCTGTGAAACCGCCACTCAATGAGAGCATTGACCTCAATAGTGCCTTCCGAGGCCAGCTTCTAACAAGTTCTTTCGGGTCTGTCCGAGAAGCCGGTCCACCTCGTATACCTGGTTGAGGATCGTGACCGGGAGTTGCGGGACAGGAAGTTGCGGTGGAGTTGCGGGACAGACGCAGTAACCGCCATTAGATTGCTATCCCGCTGCACAGAAGATGGGGGTTACTTCGTCCCGAATCGTCCGCGTGTTTCACGAAGCTTGAACCAGCGCATAATGCGACAGGGAGGTCGAGAGGGGAGATTTGTATGGCTCCAGCGGCGCAGCTTCGGCCCGAAGGGCACTTTGCGGTGCGCCCCGCCCTGCTTTAAGCGCATCGTACTCGCTGCGACGGTAGGCCTGCTCCGTCTGTGCCTTTACGGTTGACGGCTTCGGCATGCCTTCCAACTTGCGCTGGGCAGCAGCATAAAGATCGTTCTGACCACATTGAGCTCACCTCATAGAAGTGGGATCAGCACCGAGCGCTTGACAGAGTTGCGGGACAGACGAAGTAACCGCCATTAGATTGCTATCCCGCTGCGCAGAAGATGGGGGTTACTTCGTCAGGAAGCTGTGAAGAAATTGCCTCCTGTGCCAATACAATAACTGTTACTAATGGAGCGATGGCAATACACTACAGGTAATGAGCAAACCGCCGCTTCCTCCTCGCCTGGCTTCGATTAGCCGTTCCCAACTGGTCTTGCATACCATTGACGTGGAGCATTTGATCGATCAGGACCACAGTGCGCGATCCATCTGGGAGGTGGTCGGGCGATTGAATTTAAGTCTGTACCACGCCGAGATTGCGGCCGTCGAAGGTCGCGCTGGGCGAGACCATACGGCTCCCCAGTTGTTAATCAGCCTGTGGCTATACGCCTATAGCCAAGGAATAAGCTCAGCACGTGAGATTGCACGTCGATGTGAGTTCGACCCTAGCTTCGAGTGGCTTTGCGGATTGCGGCCTATCAGTCATCGAACTTTATCCGGTTTCCGGTCAAGCTACAAAGATGCGCTCGACGATGTGTTTGTGCAAGTAGTGGGCATGCTGAGTGTCGAGGGTCT
>JBAVQC010000125.1:0-42686 GCA_049693715.1 Acidobacteriaceae bacterium
GCTGGGTATCAATCGCAAGCTGATCTGAGCGCTGTAGGCGCGGCACTCAACCCTGGCCTGCTCGCATCTTTGTCGTTAGGAGGAGCCGACTTGCCTGTGTCAAGTTAAGGGAGGAATGACACCGCAAGTCGCCATCAATGCGAGGCCCGGAGGGCCGGCCGTCCAAATGTCAGCCCAGCCCGGAAGGGCTGGGTATCAATCGCAAGCTGATCTGAGCGCCGTAGGCGCGGCACTCAACCCTGGCCTGCTCGCATCTTTGTCATTAGGAGAGTGCTCCTGTGCCCGCCCCTCCCGGGGCGTCAGCCCTGTTCACCCCACCATCCTTATCCTTCGCCTTCCCCGCGTGGGCGATCAGAATGCTCCATGGATACCTCCGAAAGGTTACCCCGGCTCAAAAATACGTCCCGGCCCTTACCGAAAATCCCGAAGCGTTATATGCTCGTCGCAAGACTTGGAAAACGATTTCGGTAGGGAGCAGATTCTCGCGCGTCCGTTCCCCAGCCGGCAGTTGTCGGTAGTTCTGGCCTAAACGCGAGCGAAGGATAGTGTGACCACTGTCCGGTGTCACACCCGATCCCTGTCCAAAATCAGGTGTTCCTCAGCATCCCGCCGCGGCGGGATTTTTATTGGTGCCCACCATGCTTTCCCGGGCATTGGACCAGTCTCCATCGAAAAACCAAGCCACACGACCCATGCCAGAACGCAGTTACTTGTGAAAGTGCTCTGGAAACCCCTATTTCAACCACTCCAAGGAGCCACCTATGCCCAAAAATGAAGTCGACGGCCTCATCACCGATCAGGAAAAACTACGCCGGAAGGAAGAGCGCCGCGAACAGGTCCTGGACCGTCTCTGGGAACTCGCCAAACTGAGCCCCGAAATAACCCGTAACAGCATCACCGGCCAGGTCAAGGCCATCCAGATGATCGTGGCCATCGAAGGCATGATCCCTGACCGGCGCTCCGCTTCATCCGAGAAGAGTTCCGCCCCAATCGTTGACCGCGGCGAGCCCTCCCTCGCCGATCGCATAAGTCCCTCGCAAACCACATCATGGGCGCCGGATGCGTTCGATTCCGCTCCAGGCGCCAGAGTCCCTTTTTCCATGAAAAACCCTTTTGGCCTGCGCCGCTGAGCGACACAAAAAAACCGTGCGCTGACTGCAATCGCGCCAAAAGTACCAAAAATGCTCGAATTTTATCGAATTTTACAAAAACCGGTGGATTCACCGCAGGTGGGGCGACGTGGTCGGACGAACGCCGCTGAGTTGCAAATCTCAAAAATGACAAAAAAGACCCAAAAATATCGAATTTTATAAATAACGGCTGCCGAAAAACTCTCAGAGGTCCGGCCGGTCAAACCAAGGTGCATGGTCCATCGTGACCTTGGCTCCAAATCGGCCATATCCCAGGTTTGGCCAGTAGCACAATGCTCCAATGCGAACGCGGACAAGGTCGGATCACTGGTAGAGGAGGTGGCCGGCAGGGGTGTTGGGAATGAAGCCCACCTGATCGCTCACGCGGGGAAGGCGAACGAATAAGGATGGTGGGGTGAACGGGGCTGACGTGGGCCCCGGGAGGGGCGGGCACAGGAGCACTCTCCTCATGACAAAGATGCGAGCAGGCCAGGGTTGAGTGCCGCGCCAACGGCGCTCAGATCAGCTTGCGATTGATACCCAGCCCTTCCGGGCTGGGCTTGTGTTTGGACGGCCGGCCCTCCGGGCCTCGCATTGATGGCGACTTGCGGTGTCATTCCTCGCTTAACTGACACAGCCAAGTCGGCTCCTCGGGATCACCGAGAACGATGGTGTCGACCTGGTTTGGATCGTCATCGTCTTTTTGGCCGGCAGCCGGGGCGGCCCCGGAGTTGACATGCGCATGTCCGGCGTGACTCATGGCATCGAGCACCGAGGAGAGCGCACCGACGGCTGCAACGATTGTTTATGGCTCCGCGGGGGAGCAGTGCATCTCCAGGCCGACGGCCCAGCGCCGTTGGAAACCCTTCCAATAGGCCGCGCCATCGCTGAACTTGCCGTTGACCGATTCCCCTGGTGGCAAGGGCCATTTGCCGTCGTTCGATCTTTCGGTCGCCGGATGCAGATAGGCGCGTCGCGTCTCATCGCCTTTCAAGTTGAGGTCCAGAAACGCCGTCACGAAATGCTGGTTGATTGCGGTGATGCGATCCTTACGCCAGACAGGCTCATCGAAAAACTCCTGCATCCTAAAGACTGACGACAATTCCGGTGCCGGAGGATTCCCTCCTACATTGTGACGGGCATTCTCATAAACGAGCAGGCAACGATCCGCATGGACAATTTTGTCGAATGCCGGTTGGATGCCGTTCGGAAAGTCGGCAACGTCATCGTGGTCGCCTGCGATCACCAGCAGCGGTACGCGGAGGCCCGCCAGGCCTTCAGCGTCCCAGGCATTAAAGGGCGGCTGCGCGCCCCATGGTGCGATCGCTACGATCGCCTTTACTTGCTTTCGAAGCCGCGCTTGATACTTGGCGCTTCCGGCCGTCCAATCATCGAGATAACCTCCCGGGACGACCGAGGCCGGCAACCCCTTCTTGCTGTAGCCGGCGCCGCCGCTGGCGAGTGCGCCGTAGCCGCCCATGGAATACCCCACAATGGCAGTGTGTGAGGAATCGACGAGTCCATTCAGGAAATCCCCGGGACGATGGGACATCTCCTCGACCGTTGCAATGGTAAAGAGTTGATCGCTTGCGCGGTTGAGCAGCGTACTCGGGAAGGGCTTAACGGCTCCCAACACGGAATCGGTGTGGTCGATGGCGGCGACCACATATCCTTTGGACGCCAGGTTCTCCGTGAGATAGCTCAAGAAAAAACGCGAGCCTGGATAGCCGTGCGAAACAACGACTAATGGAAACGTATGTCCCTTGACCGGCGGCGCGTCGCGCAACGCCTTGCCCAAAATTGGAACGGTCTTTTCCGCCGTGCCTCCCGATGTTGCCGGGAGGCCCATTTCGTAGACCGTGCGCTCTTGTTGGCCAACGGGGATAACCGCCGGGTACCAGACTTCCACCGTCAGCGGCCGGTCATAGAGGGGGGCTTTCCCCGTAGCCTTATCAAAGTTGAGAATGTCGACCTGTCCTGGATTCTTGATCTCCAGTGTGCGGACTCCAACCTGATACGCGCCCCACGGCGCAAGTTCCGGCGCATCCGCGGGCGGAACACTGAAAAATATGCCGGCGGACGCCGGAGATTGTGCCCAACCAACCGCAACAAAGCTAAGCAAAGCCAGCCACGCTGGAAGAAACCAATGAATTCGCATCGATGACTAGTTTACTGTCTCCACTCTCTCCGCCTGAACACTCGCACTCAAGAGGGCTTTGGCCCGTGTGTGAGAACCGAAAGCATTTCCACGAAGGTCCGCGCGGCCTTCTGTAAGCTGTCCGGTTGGATAGTTGAAGGCCAGGGGATTGTTCCCGACGTAGTGTAGACGCGGTTGCCAAAAATGCTTGCTTGGGCCGCGTACAAAGGGAACCTTACCGGCATCGGCACGACACTCAACGGGACCGCCGCTCACTCAATGCCCGCGGCCGGGCGCATGGTTGTCTCACGATCTGCACGAGAGCTATTGACCCTCGATTAGAAGAGGTATTTCAGCGAAAACTGGAAAAACCTTGCGTCAGGGGTGTTGCTCTGGAGGAAGCGGGGCGCTGTGATCTGACCGCCATTCGAGTTGTTCGAAGTGACGCTGGGATCTCCGTACGCCGGAGTGTTGAGCAGGTTAAAGATATCGGTGCGAAATTGCACCTTCTGTTCGCGGAACGTCGTGAAATCCTTGAAGACCGACATATTGATGCGCTCGTAACCGGGTCCCGTGATCTGGTTTCGCCGGCCCCCGAGGAATTGCTCCACCTGCGGCAAGCTGGTTACGTACTGCGGATAGCTATAGCCCGGCTGAGGATTGCCGCCATTCGGTCCGGGGCTGATCAGCGAGCCCGGGAGCGGATTAGCGAACGCGCAAGGGTTATACCAATTCTTGCGGTTGCGGACCGAGGTGGGGCAGGAGACACCCGGGTTGCTGGCATCGGGGCTGCCGCCCCCAGCGAAAGGATCGCCAACGCGGATCGCGTGCGCACTGCCGCCCGCAGCCGCGGTGATATCCGGATAAACGGTGAAGGGATTGCCCGTCTGCGCGGCAAAGGTCAGGCTGCTGCTCCAGCCGCCCGCCACGAGCTCGGCGACTCCGCGATGGCTAAAGTGCGCTCGCCCCACACCGAATGGCAGCTCATACAGGCCGTTGATGGTGAAGCGCTGGCGCGTGTCAAATGGAGAGTTGGCGAAGTCATTGATGATGGGAACCAAAGTCGGGTTCCGGTAGCCGCCTTCTCCTGTGCTTCCCAGCGCACTGGGCGCGTCATCGAGGCTGTGCGACCAGGTATAGGTGGTGAGAAAACTTAAGCCGTTCGAAAAGCGCTTGTCAATCTTGGCTTGCAGAGCGTTGTACGTGCTTACCGCCGAAACGGCGACAAAGTTGTCGCCCGCAAAGAGGGGGAATGGCTGTACGAACTGCGCGTTGTTGCCCGGATTGATGAGGGCCGCCGGCGCATTCTGGTTAAGCGTGTTGAAGAGATGACGTCCGACCGTACCCACATAGCCGATCGAGGCGGTGAGATTGTTGTTGAGCTCGCGTTGCAGAGTCAAGTTCTCTGACTGGGTATAAGGAGTCGTGAATTGGGGTCGCAATCCAATCAAACCCGGCGTGCTTACAAAATTCTGCAGACCTTCGGCGATCGCCTGGTTGAATCCGTTCTCAAGAGTGAGGCCGTTGGACGGGCAGTTGCCTGCGATGCAGTTCGGTGCCGGAAAACTCGAGGTGAACTGGAAGGGATATTGGAAGCCGAGATTGGGGCTGCCGCCGATATTTTCGAGACCCCCGAAGAAGATGCCGTATCCGCCGCGCAGAACTGTCCTCCGATCCGCCTGGAAGGCGAAGCCGACACGGGGAGAAAAGTTTAACTTCTGCCCGTTGGCGAGACGCGGGTTGTCCGAATACTGCAGGGTGATGTTGTTTTCACTGAGCGCAGCGAGGAATGACGCGGATAACGGGGCAGACCGCTGCTTAGAAGGAATGAGCAGCGTGCCGGAGCCGGTTCCCACCCCCAGCGGCCCGGTGGCGTAAAAGTTGGCCTGCGAACCGGAGTTCTCCTGGTAAGGCTGAAAGTATTCATACCGGACGCCCAGGTTAAGAGTCAGCCGGGAGTTCAATCGCCAGTCGTCCTGCGCGTAAGCGGAGCGATACCAGCGGTTGTTCGACACTGTTTTCAGGTTTGAGACGCTGGCGCTGTTGATCTGATTGGTGAGAAAGTCCGCAGTGCCAAAGCCGGTGAAGCTTACGCCGGGGTCGCTTGAGTATTGCCCGTTGAATCCGTAATTGCCGCGGGAATACGGCGGCGCCAGGGTGCTGAATCGAATGCTCTCGAAGTCCACGCCAAATTTCAGGGAGTGGTTGCCGACAATCTTGGTGACGTTGTCGAGGATCTGGTACGTGTTCTCAAACTCGTCAGCCGTGTAGTAGGCCGGGGTGCCAAATGAGGAGATGCCGCCCACCGCGGTCGCGCCGCTGATGCTCGCGCTGCCTGCGGCTCCGGGCACGCCGCCAATTGTCGTGGGGGGGAGGCCGCCGTTCCCCGGAGCAAAGGGAATTCCACCCAGACCAACCTGACTCGCGGTGTCGACATTGGCCTCGATCGGAGCATCTTCGAAGTGGCCATACGTATACGAGAAACGGAACTCGTTCGTGGTCTGCGGATTGAAGACGTGCGTTTCACTGCCGACGAATTGTTGGGCGAAGTCGACGATGTTTCCATCGACGGCATAGGAGCCGCCATCAAGGATCGGCCCCAGCGGTGAAGGATAAGTTGCACGCTCGTTCAGATAGCTGTAGCGGGCAAAGGTTTGATCCTTAGGACTGATATTAAAGTCTACGCGCGTATCCCACGACCAGCGATTGTCGACCGAATTGGTCGAGATGTTGTAGTTGTTGTAGATCAGATTGCCGTTTGTATTCGGAGCCGGATAGAGATTGAGGATTGTCTGAGCGACCTTATCGATTTGATCGGGGCGGTAAACGTTGTTGGGGACCTTCGCAGTCCCGCCGGAGTTCGGCTGATAGAGTTGCACCGGCTGCGCCAGCCCGGTCTGCGCGGTATTCAGCAGCTCTGAAAAATCCCCATTACGCTGGGCGGCGGTCGGGACCGTGCCCGTGAAAGTCTGCCCAAAGACGATGCGGTTGTTTTCTACATCGCCGAAAAAGAAGAGCTTATTGCGCAATATCGGAGCCCCGAGCGTAGCGCCGAATTGGTTCTGGTTGTATTTCGGTACGCTCAACGCGTCAAAGTCGCGAGCATCGAGCACCGTGTTGCGGAAGTACTCCCAGAGTGCTCCGTGGACGTCATTGGTTCCCGACTTGAGGCTGGCGTTGACCACCGCGCCTGCGGAGTGGCCGTACTCGGCGTTGTAGTTGCTGGTCGAAACCTCGAACTCGGCCAGCGCATCCGGCGGAGGCCGCACGGAGAAGCTTGCGCCATTGAGAAAGTCGACGCTGTTGATGTTATTGTCGACGCCGTCCAGAATGAAGTTGTTCTGACCGGCATCCTGACCATTGGCCTCGAAGTCGCCTTGCCCCGCGCCACGCGAGCCGGCGGCCGGATCGACACCGGCGGTCAGCTGCGCGATGTATACCCAGTTACGACCGTTGAGAGCGGTGGTGTTAATCGTCTGCGTGCTCAGTACCTGGCCGACCGCGGCCGATTGTGTTTGCAGCAATGGAGGAGCATCGGTTACCTCAACAGTCTGGGAGACAGCGCCCGGCTTTAGCGAGATCGGAATGTTAAGGCGCTCGCCGAGTTGTAGCTGGACCTTTTCCTGAGTGGTGGTCTGAAAGCCATCGGCAGTCGCACTGACCTTGTAGTTCCCGATCTTAACCGGGGAAAAGGTATAGACGCCGCTGCCGTCGGCGGAGGTACTGAGCACCAGCCCGGTGTCGACACTGGTCAAGGTAACGCGCGCATTGGGAATTGCAGCTCCGGTATCGTCGTGAATGAGGCCGGTGATCGCGCCCTGGTCCGTCTGCGCGATTGCCTTGGCTGCGCCAAACAGGCAAAACAGGCCAAAGATGGAAAACAGACCCATCGCCAGGTAGCGTTGCGCCGCTTTGTATTTGCTGAGTTGATTCTTCTGCCAATTCACGACTGCCTCCGTAGAAAAACGAATGTGCATCTTACCTCTGCTATCTTGTTTGCTGCGCCTGAGGTCCGTCCGCTGCTTGCCGGGCGATCGGATTCACGGTCAGGTTGTCGAACTGCACGGTGCTCCAGTTGCTGCCAAGCGAAAACATGCCGCGGTCGTGCGCCGAGCTTGCGACCTGAGCCAGGCGCTTACCATCGATGGTGATCGCCACCGCCGACTGCTCAAGAATCAATTCAAGACGGTGCCAGGGCGCGGTGTTGGTATGTTCGTCTGCGCCGATTTGCCCGCTGGCCAGCTCCAGTGTGTCGTGCTTATAAATAGTCGAAATCAGGCGCCAGTGACCGTCGCTTTGCAGAATCAATCCGTAGCCGCTCGGGTAAAGCGCTTTGGGGTCGACGAATGCACTCGCGTTGTCGATTCTGCCGAAGATGGAAGCTTCGCCCGCCAGCGGAATCTGAACGTCCGCCGCCACCGAGTAATCTCGCCATGCGATATCGCCGGCCATGGTGAAGGGATGGGGCAGCGGAGACCACGGCGTGGGCTTTACTGTGATCACTTGCGTGAGGCAGTTACCCGCGCGAAGCCGGCAAGGCTGGGTCTCGAATGCTCCGTCCTGATCGGCGAGATAGCGCGCCGCGCGGCCGGGGGGTGAAGAATCAAAATCGTCGCTATAGGGCAAAGGGAAAGCTGCCGGCGGTGGAGGCGTCGCATCACCCTTGCCCTGACCCGTCGTCGTGGTCACTGTGTAAATGGAGTCGGGCAGCACCTCCAGGATGTACGCCCCTTGCGAGAGGTGAAGATCGGCAACATGGCTGAAGGTAGCGGAAGCGTTCGTCAGCCACACATGAACCGTATCGTCAGGCGCCCTTCGCGTAGGCCGCAACCGGATGGTCTGAGGCTCGCGCGCATCGATGCTTTCAACCACCAGGCTCCAGCTCTTCCGGTCCGGCGAAAGGAAGGTGACAAAGCTACCGCCGCGCGTCAGATAGCCGCAGGAGGGATCGTCGTATATCCAGCCGGGTTGAGCGAACTGTGTCGTATGCGCGGTCGCCCAGATAGCCGCCTGCACGGAATAATTGCCCGACCACGGTGTATTGGCGTACATCAGCCCGGAGTTAGGCGCAGCGAGGATATCGTAGTACGAGGTGATTGGACTCCAGATCTCGGTCTTGGTAAAGCCGCCTTCCAGATAGTTGCGGTTATAGAGCTTGGCGAGTAGACGTGCGCCGACGGCCCAGTCGCGCGAGACGATGGGGCCGCCTCCGTCGTTGGGCTGATCTTCGCTCGCCCAGAGGGGCTTGCCTGTTGTTCTCGCGACGGGTGGCGTGGTCGAGTGGTTATAAACCCATGGATAGTGGACCCCAAGAGAGTAGATAGAATCTCTGAGCGCAGGGTCTCTCTGAATGGCCTTCGCAATCTCCCACTGGTCGCCGCCTTCTCCAGGATATTCATCGCAGCAGACGATTTTCGTGTTGAGGCCCGCCTGCGTAAGGGCCTGGCTCAACGTCTTAACATACTCGGCGTCGTAAACCCGCTCGTTCCATATACCCGTGTATGCGATGTCGAGGCCATATTGCTTCTTGGCGGCTTCGAGAAAATCGACTACATATGCGGCCATGTCTTTCGAGTAGAGGCGGCCATTCCCAATCCAGCCGGGGGCGCCCCACGGGAGCGTATCGAGAATGATCTGCGGATTCCGCTTACGCGCCTCGACCATCAGCCACCACTCATAGCCGCGCTCGTAATTGTGGTCGCTTGCGCTGCGCATGTGGCTCGGCTCCGAGCCGTCAGTCGAATTCACATCCGAGCCGATCTCGACCTTTAGGTGCTGTAGAGCCGCGCCGTATCCGGGCTTGAAGAGATAGTCGAGGATCTGGCTACGCTGCGGCTCAGGATAGTCGGTCAGAAGGCGCGAAGACGCACCCGCGCTGAGCGCTCCGAGTCCTTCGAATGCAGGCCCCGTTCCCTGGCCGTCGATCTGGATGATCTGGGCGCTTGCGTCAGGTTTCTCCGCTGCCTTTGCGCAGCAGGCGCTTTCCATAAAAGCCAATAAGAGGAGCACAGGGAGGCGCCGCCACGAGCAGGCCGCCGCGGCCCGCCGGCACCAATAGACGCTGCGTCGTTGGACCGCTTGGAGGCGGAGCAATGTGCCGGTAAGGGCATCGCAAAAATATAGCTCGATCATCAATCTACGTGTACGTTACCTACGGAACAGCATCCTAGCCCTCGACAGAGAGCTCTGTCAAGCACCTACTCCCGGCAGCTGCCAGGACCCTCAATCAGACTGGAATAGAGAGGTCTCTGAGCGGACCCATGGCTGTCCAAATGCATTCCTCAGGCAAGGCTATGACGTAAGATTCACGTGCGCGAAGAACCGGCCTCCTGAGGTTATACGTGTACGTACCCCCGGACAAACGAGGCATAATTCTCCGCTTGCAGTTGGTATTGCCCAAACTGGCTACTTCGTTGTCAACAGCAGTGTCTGGATTTGCTCCAGCTTGAGGTCTCTATCTCTCGCTTCTTGCGCGCTGAATCTCTGTTGAAGCGCAATTTCTTCCTGCGCCTTGTCCTTTTGCCCTACCCGGCGATAGGCCAACGCAAGACGGTAGTGCGCCGCTGAATAATCCGGCCGGAGCTTTACTGCCCTTTCGAGATGCATGATGCTCTGCGGCCACTTCTCCTGCATCTCAAGCAGCAGGCCCATCTCATAGTGAGCTTCGGCGAAGTTCGGATCGGCTGCTGTCGCTGACACCAGCAGTTGCCTCGCTCGCTCCTGCTGATCTGGACTCTTAGGCTGGTGCAGAATGTGGATCGCGGCGTACGTCGCCGCCTTCGCGTCCTTCGGATGCTTTTCAGCAAAGGCAATCAGTGGCTCGCAACGCGGATCGACTCCCTCAGAGGCGACTGTGCAGGTGCGGCCGAGCAGGTCTGCGAAGGCGGCGCTGTCAGGCTCCGCCGCCAGCAAGGCGGCGAAAACAGGAATAGCTTTGTCGTAGTTGTGATTGCCAAAGTAAGCAATGCCCAATGCCAACCGCATGCGGCGGCTGCCGGGGAAGCGCTTGACCCCGCCCTCAAACTGCGCCACAGCCGGAGGAAAGGTCCAATGGCGCAAAAACTCGACACCCACAGCATATTCATTCGCCTCTGTGGGGGCTAGTCTAGCTGCGTTGAGATAATGCTGCCCGGCGGACTTGAAGTCACCGAGCTTTTCTTCCACATCGCCCAACAATGCCTGCGCTTCAGGCGAACTGTCAGCCGCCGGCATACGAGCCAGCAACCCAGCCGCGCGCCCTGCATCGCCCGCGTCGAAGTAGGCCAGAGCCGCGTTGTAGAGCAGCGTGGGGTTGTCTCCGTCGCCTGCCAGTGCTTGATGAAACGCCTCCGCCGCCTTCGCCGGTTGGCCAAGTTCCATAAGCACTTGACCGAGCGCCTCTTCAGCAGGGAGATTTTTTGGATTGAGTTCCACGGCTCTCTTCAACTCGCGCGCCGAATCGGCGTTCTGCCCCGCCTTGAGGTAGGCGATGCCAAGGTTTGCTGCGGCAGCGTCAGAGCCGGGACGCTCCGAGGCTGCCTTTGTCAGCAAGGGGAGCGCGGAGGCCAGGTCTCTCGTGCCTGCGTAGAGCAAACCAAGCGACTCATTGATCTCAAAGTTGTCAGGGTGGCGCGCATGCAGATCTTCGAGTACAGGCTTGGCCGCCTCACCATCACCAGCATCGATCGCCGCCATCGCCCGCTGAAAGCTCGCTTGGTCAGCGGTAGAGATGCCGGATCTCTGCGCCCTGAGAAGGACCCCAGGCCACGCAACAGCCGAAGCAAGAAGCAGTGCGAGCGCACGACTCGAAGTGCGAGCGGCGCTGCGCCGCTCGCACGTACTGGCGCGTGCACTTCGGCACTTGTTTAAAATTCCGAAGGCCGCGGCGCTCATGGCAGTCAGTATAGTCTTCGGCCAAGTCCCGTTCGAGGCCTGCAACCACCAACGCCGTCATCCTGAATCCGAGCCCACAAATTGCGGGGCGTCGTGTAGCATGCTACACGTTGTACTGTGTGGTAGGCTACACGTACAGGAGGTACCCCCATGCCGACCAATCTAGCTATTGACGATCGCTTGATCGAGGAAGCTCGCCAGGTAGGCCATCACGGGACGAAGAAGGAGGCCGTGACTGCGGCTTTAGACGAGTACATCCGTCGCCGCAAGCAAATACAGATCCTCAATCTGTTCGATACCATCGACTACCACGAAGATTACGACTACAAGGCCAATCGCCGCCGCGACCAGATCGAGAACAAACGGTGAAACTGCTCGTCGATACCTCTGTCTGGTCGCTCGCGCTTCGTCGCAAGAACACCGCCGGGCTCAGTCCAGATGAACAGAAGCTCAAGGCGGAACTGGTTCAGGCCATTCAGGATGGTCGAGTCGCGATGCTGGGGCTTCTCCGTCAGGAGCTTCTGTCAGGCATCAAGGAAAAGGCCCAATTCGACAAAGTGAAAGCCGCACTCAGCCCATATCTCGACGAGCCGATCACCGCTGCCGATCACGAGTACGCGGCGCGCGTCCACAACGAATGTAGAAACCATGGCATTCAGGCCGGCACGGTCGATATTCTGATCTGTGCCGTCGCGGTGCGGCGAGGTTGGGAAGTTCTCTCCGGCGATAGCGGCCTGAACCGCTGCCTTGCCGTCACTAAGAAGTTTCACGAAAAGCAAAAGAGGACCTCAGCAACGGAAGAGGTCAAAATACGGCGCACTTCCCGTAAGTGACTCGGCGATTGGTGCGCGGCAAATCGAGGCATGAATTCCAATTGCCAGTGGGTGGAAGCGGGGGTATCGCTCTCACTATGCGGCGACGAAAAAGATCATCAGCGGTTACAGTCCACTAGAATGTCGCTACCGTGCGAAAGGTATATTGACGTCCCGGGCCAATCGCGTTGCCGGAGAATAGTCCTCCGAAGTCGATGAGTTCGAGCGTGTTACTCACGTTTGCGATATCGCCTTGAAACCGCAGCGTGCATTTTTCACGCTTGAAAATATCGGCGCCCACGGAGAGATTTTGCGTGAAGTAAGGGTTGACGCGCTGGCGATTGAAATTGAGGTGATTGATCACGACCTGGCCGTATTCTGTCGCGTATTGCTGGGGGGTTAAATCCGGTTCAAACGGCAGTCCGGTGTTGTAGTCAGCTCCAAGAGCCATCCACAAGCGCGGGGCGATCTGATAACGTGCACGTGCGCGAACCGTGTTGCGCTGGTCCTGCGAATCGGGAAAATGTCCGGTGAGCTGGGTCACCGCGCTGGCGGCATCATCCCCAAGAAACAAACCGCCGGTTACCGGAAAAAAGGCATTGCCCACTATATAGGAGTAGCTGGCGAAGCCCGAGAACGGTCCCCAATGAGGAACTTCGATCTTTCCCTCCGCACCATAGAGAATGGCTGTCCTGAATGAGATGGGAAAGCTTATTCCGGTGCTCAGGAGTTGAGAGTCGTCAGCATAGTTATTTACGTCGCGGCGGAACATATTAGCATCCACCCGCACCTTGCCCAGGAGTGCTTGCGTCAAGCCCAATTCATAATAATTTCCGTGAGAAGGCTGGACCGGCAATAGCACTGCGGGAACGCTGGTGTCTAAAGACTCCGCCTGCGGAGAGCTGCCCAAAAGTATGTTTTCGAAGGAGGGTGTCTGGAAGATGCGGTCAAAGGATCCGTGAAGATTCAGGCCGAGGGTGGGAAAGTAGCGCGAGGCGGCGATGCGGGGTTCAACCGCGTTTTGGTTCACCAGCAATTGATAGTGGTCCCATCGCAGGCCTGCGTTGATGGTCCAGTTGCCGAGGCGGATCAAGTCCTGAACATAGACGGCTTGTTCAAGATCCGGGCGTTGGCCGGTAAACGAAAAGGTGGTCGCGCCCGTGTCAAAGATGCCCAAAGCAATGGGGCACTGCGGGTTGTTAATGTCTTCGCAGTGCGGTATCACGTAGCTGGTGTTTTCGTGCAGGAAGATCGCGTCCGATTCGACGCCTGCCTTAAATTCGTGCCTTCCATGACGGACGGAGCCACTGCCGTTGAAGTAAACCTCCTTGAAGTCGTTGTGCTGGGTCGCAATGAGAGGCCATGACGCCGGATTCGACTGAAAGTTATTGTTGTTATCCCGTGCCATGAAACGCAACCAGCCGATCGCATCCGAAGAGAACACGTGCTGGTAGGAAGCACTCCCCATGGTTTCAAAGTTGCCGCCAGTCTGTAGCTGCCCCCCGGGAATGAACACGCAGTCGGGCGGCTCCTCGTCCGGAGGAACGGGAGGACAGCCGGTGCCGTTGTCGGAGTTGGGCAAATATGCCCCATTCTGTTGTACCAATTCGTTGGGAATCTGATAGCGGGCGAGTTCATGGCGGACAATCAAGGTGAGACGGTCTTTCTCGGTTAGATCGCGCTCATAACTTCCCGAGAAGTTGGCAGTCGTGCCGGTGTTGGTGTAGTTTTCGGGGACTACGGGGCTGAGGTAGTGGCTCGTCATATTGCCGGACGCGCTCACGCCAATCGTATTCTTCCCCGATGTGTATTGATCCTGGGTACTGGCCGAGCCTGTGTCATAGCTCCCGCCAAAAAGAGTAATTTGTCCGTGAAGTCCAGGATCACTGTTTCTCAGGGTATTGACCTCAACCACGCCGCCCAGCTTCCTGCCATATTCCGCAGGAATGCCGGCGGTATAAATTTTCACGGATTCAACGTCGTCGGCTTCGGCAGGCTCCGGGCCAAAGCTTGGGGAGCGGTTGTCGGTGAGCGGTATGCCGTCCACCACAAATTGGGTCTGGTATTCCGATCCCCGGGGGTGCAGAACGGCATTGCCTTCATAGAGCCAGCCGGGTTGTGAATTTACGAGGTCTTGAATGGAGCGGCCGGGAATTGCGGTCAATCGATCCTGAATCGCATCCTTACCTATCTCATTGACCGAACCTGCCCGATACGGATCGATCAAGGTGTCGGAGCCGGTGACCTTCACCGATTGGGAAACGGAAGCCAGTTCCAGGTGAATGGCGCGATCCAAAGGAAGTGCGGACCGTATTTCAACCTGCTCGAAAACCGCAGCAAATCCCTGAGCGACGATGTGGAGCTGGTAGATTCCGTAGGGCAATCGCCTGGCGTCGAGTTTGCCCTGATCATCCGTAGTGAATGCGTGGTTATACTCATTGCCCTGGCTGACGAGTTCAACCATGCTTTTCAGGCCCCGTGCGGCGGGGTCAGTGACGGTTAAGCGCAATTCCCCGGTGGTGCTTTGCGCAAACACAGGAAGAGCTCCCAGAAGAAGTGAGGCGATTATGAGCGCCCTTTTTATTTTCAATTGCCCCCTATTGAATTGGTTTGAGAGTATGCAAGACGATGTTGTCCTCGGTCTTGTGTTGTTCTGCCAGTTGCTGAAGGATGTTTGCCGTTGGTGTGGATTGAGACGCGTCCTAGGCAGAAGCCCGCACTACCTTCAACTGAATATTCCGGTTGGGGCAATTTTGTTCAGTCTTTTTTTTCTCGAAGGAGACAGGCCAGAGTGAAAGTGATCTGGCGATGACGAATCCGGCCAGCCGCATGAGGGCGGACGCATCTTCGTAAGGATCTGCTATCGACTGCCGCCACCGGCAAGTCGAAGGAGCCGTCAGCGAGCCCCGGCTGCGAAGACCGGTCTGTCGCGGTCTTAGCGCGATTTTTCGGTCAAAAGTTGAGTAATCCGCCGGGGTTTGATCGTATATATGTCGGCTCTTCCCATGACATTGAATATGACAGCCGAAACCGAAACGGCAAAGATTGCGCGAGGCTTACGTGAGAGGGATGTGGAGCTTCTTGCAGACCTGGTGGAGCGCTGTCAGCATCGACTGGTGCGCTACCTGCTATACCTCACCGGGAGGCGAGAGTATGCGGAGGACCTTGCGCAGGAGACCTGGATTCGCGTGCTGCAACGGGGCAGCCAGTACAACGGGCGGCAGCGGTTTGATCCATGGCTATTCGCGATCGCCCGCAATTTGGCAATAGATTACCTCCGGAAAAAACGAAAAGCGGTGGCAACAGGATCCTTGCCAAATGATCGCGATGCAATGCTGCTGTTACCCTCTTCCGATCCTTCCCCATTCGAAGCCGCGGCCCGAAGCGAAGACGCAATGCGTCTGGCCGGCCGGCTGCAGATTCTGCCACCGCTGTATCGCGAGGCTTTGCTGCTGAGGTTTCAAGAAGACCTGTCTCTTGCGGAGATGGCTCAGGTCTTGGGCGCCCCTACTACAACGGTGACGTCCAGAATCTATCGCGGTCTTGCAGCACTGAGATCCGCATTTGAGGAGGGTGATTCGCATGGAGGGTGACAAGAGATTTCGCGAGCTTATCGACAGGTCTTTCGTAGAAGAGGTTTCAGAGGGCGAAAGACAGCTCATCCATGACCACATCCGCGACTGTGATGGCTGCAAGCACTACCTCGAGCTAACTGCGCGTACGATTCGGGGGTTGCGGGAATTCACCTTTACGAGTGAACCAGATTCGACTGCCCAGGTCCGTGAGATTCTTGCGCATCATACCGAGACAATGCGCCAGCACAAGGTGCAATTCAAGGTCTGGGCCGCGTTTGCTGTAGCGCTCTCGATGTCAATTGTGGGATCGGCACTTGTCTACCAGGTGGCCAAGCTCCTGACGGTCCCAATGCATTTCGACACTGCTCAAGTGCAGGCAGGGGTGCTCGTCTTTTGGCTGCTGCCATCTTTTTGCTCGGCCTTACGTGTGCTCGCGGCGCGTGGTGAGAATAGAGGTATTGCATGACACAGCAATCGGCGGTGCTTTTGATAGCGTTCCTGGCCGGGCTTGTAGCTGCGGCTGTCTTGTTGGGAACCGCAAGACGGAATGTTCTACCCAGGTCTGCAATGGTCATCGCAGCGCTGGCGATCCCGATTTGGGTAGTCTATTTTGCTTCCAGCCAGGGCCGTTCCTTACTTGCTTCCAAAGGATTTCTGAGTACCATGCCAGAAGCGCTTTGGTTTGGCTTGACGTTTGGCATCTTCACCGCGGCTTTTTTCCTTGCCCTCGGATATGTTTATGGGGACGCAAAAAGGCGTCAAATGCCTGCTTGGGCCTGGGTGATTGCCGCTTTCCTCATACCCAATTTGATTGGATTCATCCTTTATTTTGTGTTCCGAGGGCCTCTCCTTGGGCCTTGCAGTTCCTGTGGCAAGCCTATTCGAAGGGGAGAAGCATTCTGCTCACACTGCGGTTGCTCGCAGGGTTCCAGTATCGGACGCATCACAGCTGACAACCGCACAATCTGAAGTAAAAAAGGTGGTAATAACCTTCCATCGCACAAAACGGAGGACAGTATGAAACGTGAGCGCGCCTTACAGCTAGTGTTGGTGTTGGTGGGCTTGTTTTATTGCTTTTGGGGCTATCTCCTGTTCGACGATCTGTGGCACTCTAGGTGGCTTAGCGGGCATAGTGACGTCATGCCGATGTTCCTGAGCCTTAACACGGCGCTTGGGGTCTGTCTGTTGGTGGCCGTTAATCAGCCGGCCAAGCATCTCTTGATGATCGCCTATGGGGCGTGGTCAAGCCTTGCCCATGGGTTCACGATGACAATCATGTCGGCGCAGGCCGTGGCGCACGGGATGCACAGGAAGGATAGCCCCCAGGACATTGTGATCTTTGGCGTGATTGGAGTCACGCTGCTTGCACTCCTCCCGGCAAAACAACCATCGCCAGCCGGCGCGCCTATCAGTCAGCCGCGCGTTGCCGAACGCTAGAGGACCTGGTCCACCGCCGCGCGCATACCGAGATGCAGGGACTCCTCATCCTCACGGAAGCGCGGCGATTCGCTTGGTGCGCAGGCTACTCCTGGGTGTTTAAAAAAAGTAGCGAACATGCGGTACTGTAATTCTGAAAAGGAACCATGATCCATTGCTCCGCTTCACGCGGCCTACCTGTCGGGGTTTTATAACGGTAGTGAAGACCGACCACATGCGGTATTTGCGCTCTATCCAGTGCCACGCAGGGATCTCTTTTTTCAGATACGTCTTGAACGATGACGAGCCTGCGCCAACGCGGGAATGCGGAGTCGTTGTTGCGTAAGATTCTCATTTGTGTTTCCTCCTAAACTTTAGTAATGGCTATGTGCTGTATCGGCACAAGCAAAGAGGTTCAATAGGCTTAATTTTTGGTTATTGGACTTCGCCCGGGATGAAATGCAGGGCGCGGCTTCACAGGATGCCGAAGGCAGCTCTCAGCGGCCAAACAGGATGATGAAAAATCCTTTTCCTGAGGATGCGGCCTTTACAGGCTGAGGGAGAATGCCTGGTACGAAGGGTGGCCGGCACGGCACAGAGAATAAAAGCGCAGAGAAAATGGCGGGTGCTCATAGTCAACGGCCATCCCTGCTAAAAACAGATGCGGCAGGCCGTCTGGAGAGCTCATGCATTCGCGATTCTTGACGAAGAAATTCGCCGGAAACGAACGGTCATGAATAGAAAAAGCGGCCCGAAGACTTCGAGCCGCCGCTTATCAATCAGGTCGCTGCCGGCTATGCAGCCGCAGCCGGAACGAAACCATCACAACTACTGATCGGCGTCACCTTCAAGTGCAGGGCCGCATTATCTGCGACCGTTCCGGTCGTAAATCCAGTGCACAAGCAATCTCGCGACAATCCTCCCCGACTTCAATTCAGGCTGATTTGGTCTTCGACAAGTTGTCTACTTACTGCCTGGTGGTACCACGCCGCTCATTCTTAGATATTCGACGAGTTGCCCGTAGTGGTCGTAGCCGTGAGCTACGGCAAAGGCGGCCACTGTGACGGGCGTGTGGAATCCGTCAGCTCCGTCGATGCCGATAAAGGCGTTGTCTGGCGTGAGCGTCTTGATTTGAGCGTGAGCATAGGCGAAGCTCTGGTTGAGCGCTACCAGAATTTCGTCTTTGGTTTTCAGGTCGCGCACCTGCTTGGCGGCCGCCGGTGGGACCACTCCGGTCAGCTTGCTGTAAAAGTTGTAGTTGGCGCCGGCGATGTGCGTCAGCTGGCCGGCAAAGGTGCGAACCGTTCCGTACCTGGCAGGGCTGCCAGCGGCAAAAGTTTCCGCCGTGGGCGCGAAACTGTACTTTTCCGCCGGCATCGCTTGCGCCACAGCCAGCACCTGGGTCTCGAGCTGGCTCAGCATGACATCGAGCGCCTTGGCCGGCGCCACTGGCTTGCCCGCCTCCGAAGAGGTGTATGCGTCCTGATAATCTCTCACCTGCCCTGATGCGCTCGCTACTGCTATGGTGAGCAAACCTACGACCATCCAATTAGAAATTCGCATGCTTTCTCCTGGCAAAACTTGCCTTCTATCCTGTTTGTAACACTTCGGCTACCTTGATGATGGGGGTTTTTGTTCTGTGCTCGTCTCCGGACCAAAGATGTTCGTGTGCGCCTCGGTGAGCCTGTTGTGCCTGGTTCTATCAAGTTGCCGAACGAGACATGAGCAAACGGGGCTCTTTTCGCCGGAGGTGTCACAACAGCTCGATGCTCAGCTGGAACGGCTCCTCAACGAGAACAATCTTCCCAGTATCGAGGTTGAAATTCAAGCGCCTGGCAGGGGCGAGTACTCGTTTGTCAGGGGAGTCGCCGACCTTTCCTCTGGTGAAGTTCGGAGACGGAATCAACCTTTTCGGATTGCAAGTATTACCAAGCCATTCGCCGCGACGGCAATCCTGGTATTGGTGGATCGCGGGCAGCTGCGCACGACGGATACCATTGCGAAGTGGTACCCACGCTTTCCTAACGCGGACATTATCACGGTGGACGATCTTCTCAGAATGCGCAGCGGCATTCCGGCTCCAAATGATGACGAAGTCCTCGCTCGGGTTTACGACCATCCCCTCGCGGATGCGCCTTCGTTCGATGAAGAAATGGGCTCCTACGCAAAGTGATGATGTCGCACCTTTAACGCGGGTGTCTTCACAGATATGGATTGGTGATGACCTTGATTTCCCTCGGGGCGCCGGCCACGCTGCGCCGCGGATGATCAAGCACATGCAGCAAAAAAACCTGGTCGAACCAGGAGGTATGCTTGAATAGACGTTTGTGACGCAGGCCGCCGAAGAGATGAATTTTTCGCATTTCATTTTCTTCGTTGAACTCCCGAACGGCGAGAAGTTCCCCGGTCCACGGGTTTGCACTTTCAAAACCAATGTCGTCGAGGTAGACGAGCGTCCACGGCAAGTATCTGTCCGGCTCTCCGAGAAAGATGTTGAGACAATCTTTCGCCGACGAATAGTAATCAACATCGATGACGACAAAACCCAGAGGGCTGGCGGCGGTGAGCCCAGCCATGAAATGCGGCAGCGTCTCTTGAATGTCGCCAAGGATGAGCCTGGCATTCTGAGGTAGCGCTCGGACTAATGCAGCGCGGTCGATGAGAGGAAACGAACCTTCGCTGAAGACTTCGGGGTGGTCGCGATGATCGCACGGTGGGGGCATCCCGTGGCCGGAATCGAAGCCGAAGATTTGAAACTCGACTCCAGTCGACCTGGTGATATTGCTGGAGATGTTGCAAATATTCAGGAGCCCGGCGCCGGCCGCAACGCCGAACTCGATCACGGTCACAGATTTCAGACCTTGCGCCTGGGCGAGCTCTGCGGTTTTGAGAAGGCTGAACGCATATTGTTGCCGCACCACCAGATCGAAGGCAATTTTTGTTTTGTAACTGCCGAAGAGTGCGGCAAAGATCGAAAGGATGTTCAGGTGCAGCGGTTCCGGAAACCGTTCATAAAGGACTCTGCCTAGCCGTTTCGGTACTTTGTGGAGCAAAAAGTTCGCTTTCATAGATGCCTCCGTTTGGGTGATGACAGGGGTCGAGACGACCATCAATGGTGGGCCTCGAGATAGCTATACACCTGGGAGTTTCGCGGATGCGATGGCTTTCGTTGAAAGAAGGAGATGCAAGCCAGGTCTGTGCCAGATCGGAACGCGCGTGCCGGTTCTGGGATGTGACGGGCTAGCTGCGGCTATTTCCGTGGCGCCGCAGACTAACCAACACCATGACAGCGATGATGCATAACGTGATCACCCCACAGGTGTAGGCGAAAACATCGCCGTGCCGGGTGTAGAAGGTCAGGTCACTGCGATAGCCGTATCTGGCCGCCAAGGAGGTGAGCGCGTGACGCTCTACACTGGCGGTAAGCCGTCCGTACGGGTCGATGATGGTGGTGATCCCGGTGTTGGTATCGCGCAACAACCAGCGCCGATTTTCGACCGCGCGCATGCGCGACATGTTGAGTGTTTGCCAGGGTGCGCAGGTGTCGCCGTACCAGCCATCGTTCGAGATGTTGACCAGTACCTGTGCGCCCTGCTTTGCAAATAAGCGAATCTCGTCGCCGAAGATTTCTTCATAGCAGATGAAGACCCCGAAGCGGTGGCCATCGCTCGCAAACACCACGCGGCGCCAGCCGTGGGTCATGTCGCCGGCCTGCTGGGTAAGGTTTTTGGCGAAGGAGAAAAAGCGTTTGTAGGGAATGTACTCGCCCCACGGAACCAGATGGATCTTGTCGTAGCGGTCTTTCACCAAGCCGTCCAAATCGACGAACATGGCGGAGTTATACATGTCGGAGCGGGGGCCGTGCGGGTCTAACGAGGTGCTGCCGGCAATCACCGGGGCGCGCATGGTAAGGGCAAGGGTGCGCAGAGCATCGAGCAGGCGCGGATCCTTATCGAGGAACGGCGCCGGCGACTCTGGCCAGAGAATGACCCCGGGAGCAACCGGCTGCTCCGGACAGTCGGGGGTCACGATATAGGAGTTGAGCTCGGGCATCCCGGCAAGGTAGGGCCCGCAGGTACGGGTGCTGAGTTTGATGAACTGGTTGAGGACCGCCTGGTACTCGGTGCCCGGCCAGGAATTGTCCTGATTGACGTTCAGATTTTGTTGTAACAGAACAGCAGTGTCGGTTGTGGGAGCTGCGGGCGGAGTAAAGTGGTCACCATTTTGTAACACCAGCACGGCCACAAAAGCGGTTATCAGAATTGCCGTGCGGCGTTTGGCGGTGGAGGCCAGAAGACCCCACGCGATGAGGGCATTGCCGGCGATCAGTAGGAAGGTAATTCCGTACACGCCGGTGTAGGGCGCCAGGCGGGTGAGCAGAAAATTGCCGATCTGTGAATATCCCAGGAGGTCCCACGGAACCTTGGTCAAGCGTGCGGACAACAGTTCCAGAGCGACCCAGAAAAAAGGGGCGGCGAGGAGCGCGGAAGGGGGGTTGCGGAACGCTCTCGCTGCAGCGGTTAGCAGGAAGCCGAGGGCGGCAAAGTAAAGCCCCAACACCATGCTGTAGCCGATCAGGATGCCGGCGGAGATGAGCGGAGGCAGCCCACCGAAGTACAACATGGTCTGGTAGATCCAGTAGCAATTGCCGCAAAACCAAAGAAAGCCCATCAGGTAAGCGGCCAGGGTTGCGCGCAGTAAAGCCCGTGGATGGCTCAGATTTCGACGCGACAACAGCCCGCAGAACAGGGGAACAAAGGCCAGCCAGGCAAAGAACGTACGCCAGAAAGGCACCGGGCCCACAATAGAAAAAGGCAGCAAAAGCAGCGCGGCTGAAAAGATGCCGAGGAGCCAGGGTTGCCGTGCCAGTCTTGCCATGGCCGAGAGTCTACCACCCCTTCGTTTTGCCATCTCATGTGCTCTCGAACCTCTTGCTCTAACAAGAGACGGGAAAAGAGATACAATCGATGACTATGCTGGTTGTTATGTTTTTCATGCGCCTCTTCGAATTCATGTTCCTCGCCGGCGCCGCCGGGTCAGCGGTGGTGGTGGCGATTAGCTTTGTCGAAGATATTCAGTTGTTGGTAGGTGATTAAATCGGGCTTTTTGGTTGCGATCGATCGTTGACGCTGAGGGGCAAGCAACATAGACTCAGGGTTGGCTTCGATCCAGGCCGTCGACACTCCCCGGTCGCGGAAATGACACACTAGCCTATATCGAATGGCTTCCGAGCGAACAACTAAAGCGCCTTCTCTTCCCTCCAACCGGGTAAAACTGGTCGTCGCCTCATCGGTGATGCTCACGTTTATATCGTTCTGGCGCGCCGCCGCGGTGGTGCTGAACGATCTGGGCTCTTCGGCTTTCTACGCCGGCGGGATTGCGGAAGAAGCGGTGGGTAAGTCTGCCCCGTGGTTCATCCTGAGCGTGATGGTGTTCTCCTTTGCGGTACGCGCGGTGTACGTGGAGAGCTGCTCCATGTTCACCCGCGGCGGTGTGTATCGCGTGGTGAAGGAGGCTCTGGGAGGGACCTTCGCCAAGCTGAGCGTTTCCGCGCTCATGTTCGACTACATCCTGACCGGACCGATCTCGGGTGTGTCCGCCGGCCAATATATTACCAGCCTGTTAAATGAGTTGATGACCGTGGCGGCCGCGCATAGCTGGCTGCCGGGGGCTATGCTCGGGGCACATCATGCGGTTCCGCTACTGCGGGTGGACTTTACCTCGGCAGCCTTTGCTGCCATCGTCACCGTGTATTACTGGTGGCAAAACCTGAAGGGCATCGAGGAGTCGAGCGACAAAGCCCTTGAAGTCATGAAGATCACGACCGTGATGGTGGTGATCCTGCTGACCTGGGGAATCTACTCCGCCTTTCACGTGGGCGCCAAGCTGCCCCCGTGGCCGACCCCTGCGACGCTGCACTTCAGCCGGGATGCTCTCGGCTTTTTGAAGTACACCAGTCTACCGGCGACGCTGGGTTTGTTCGGCATCATCATGGCTTTCGGTCATTCGGTTCTGGCCATGAGCGGCGAAGAAACGCTGGCGCAGGTGAATCGGGAGATTGAGCATCCCAAACTCAAGAACCTGAAACGCGCCGCGATTGTCATTGCGATCTACAGCTTTCTGTTTACCGGGCTCGGTTCCCTGCTGGCAGTCATGCTTATTCCAGACGCGGTGCGGGTGCCGGTGTATCGGGACAACCTGATCGCCGGGATGGCGATGTACATGGTTGGACCGCAGGTGCTGCGGATTGTCTTCCGGGTATTTGTCGTTCTGGTCGGGTTCCTGATTCTATCCGGGGCCATCAACACTTCGATCATCGGTTCCACCGGCGTGCTGATGCGCATTGCCGAGGATGGAGTGCTCACCGATTGGTTTCGTAAGCCGCATCGTAAATTTGGCACCAGCTACCGGATCGTGAACCTGGTCGCTGGGATGCAGTTGTTCACCATCGTCGCCAGCCGGGGCAATGTGATCGCACTGGGTGAGGCGTATGCGTTTGGGGTGATCTGGAGTTTTACTTTCAATAGCCTGGCTATGCTGGTGCTGCGATGGAAGTACAAGGGCGAGCGGGGATGGAAGGTACCGCCGAACCTGCGCATCGGTAAGCGCGAGATCCCGATTGGGCTTATTTCGGTCTTCATGGTGTTGTTGACGACCGCGCTGGTAAACCTTTTCACCAAATCGGTGGCCACGGTCAGCGGCATTCTGTTCGCGACTACGTTCTTTATTATTTTCAGCGTGTCGGAGCGCGACAACAAGCGCCGTCGAACCACGACCGAGCTGCAAATGAAAGAGCATTTCCAGCTGGAGCACGAGGACGCGGTGGGGCGTGAGGTGCTGCAGATTGATCCCGGATGCGTGGTGGTCACGATGCGCGACGCCAATAATCCTTTCGCGCTCAAGTGGACGCTGGCACGCACCAATACCGGGGATCAGGATGTGGTGGTGCTGACGGCGCGGATGGTGGGCGCCGGGGGTCCGTTGTTGGAGTCTACCTCGGATCAACTGTTCAGCGAATACGAACAGATGCTGTTCACCAAGGCGGTTTCGGTTGCGGAGAGCTTTGGCAAGCACATCTCGCTTCTGGTGGTGCCGGCAGGGGACATCTTCGCGGCACTGGTGCAGACGGCCAATTCGCTCGAGGCGGCGGCTGTGGTTTCAGGGCTTTCGAGCAAGATGTCTGCTCACGAGCAGGCTTACCGTGTAGGCCAGGCATGGGAGGCGCTGCCGGAGCCGAAGAAGCAGATTACGTTTTATGTGGTTTCGCCGAATGGTGAGGCGGAATCTTTTCACATTGGGCCGCATGCTCCGTCGTTGCGGGCGGATGACGTGGAGCTGGTGCATCGGTTGTGGTTAAACTTCCGCCGCGATCCGGAGATGCAGAATCTGCACCATAGCGATATTGTGACCCACGCGCTGACGCGGTTGGCAGCGGAATATGCGCGGGATAAGCAGGAGACTTTGCTGGGGCTGCGGCGGCGAGCACAGGATGGAAATCCGGCCGCACGGCTGGGAGAGACACGCAACCCGTTGACCCAGCCCGGAGGGGACTACGCGGTGCGGGCGCCTGGGCCGGACGACGATGAGGCGTGAGGTAAACGATATCTGCTACTTTGTTGGTTACCGATAGAATCGTCAGCTGTTTCCTACGGGTCTCGAGCTTGTCCGGGTAACGTCCAGTCGTCCCTACGGGACTTTTGCCTCTCGAATCTCTACCCAGGACTGCGTCCTGGGCTAAGTTCAGCCGTCCCTCCGGGACTCATTTTGCATTCGTTAGGTTTTAACGCACACAGTAAAGCCCAGATTTTGTTGTGCCTCTACTGCCCGACTAGAGAGGGTGTTTCAAAACCTCAACAGAAACCGCAGATCTCAATGAATCCACGCAGCGCGACGTCGTTGGAAATGGGATTCTCAGCCTCCTTGACCCTAGCATCCGGGGGGAGTAGTCTGATCCCCAGAGGCGAACAAATGGCGAAACTAGCGCACGCCGTTGACCCCAACCTGGAACTCTTTCCAATCCTGTCCCGGTTCCCTCCCATGGCGTCGGATTCTCCGCTGACAGGCATTGCGCGGCTCGCGGCCGCTTCCTCCGCCGCGGGAGAGGGACACCAGGTAGAGATGCGATCGCTGCAGGCCCGCTCGATCCTGAACAGGAGCGTTTCCCGGCGGGGCCTGAGGTTTACGTGGAGTATCAATCCCTATCGTGGATGCGAATTCGCGTGCCGCTATTGCTATGCCAGGTACACCCACGAATTTATGGAACTCCCACCGGAGGAGTTCGAGCGGAAGATCTTCATCAAACGGAACGCGGCCTGGCTTCTGGAGCAGGAATTGAAGCAGGTGCGCCCCGAGGAAGAGATCGCCCTGGGCACGGCCACGGATCCGTACCAACCGGTGGAACGCCGAGCGCGGGTGACTGAGTCACTGCTGGAAGTGCTGGCCAGGCAACACGATCTGCGCATCGGCCTGGTGACCAAATCGACGCTGATCGAACGAGACATTGCTTTACTGCAGCGGATCGCGGAGAGGAATACGCTGACTCTTCATCTGACGATTACCACCCCGAATGCAGCGCTGGCGCGGCTGCTGGAACCGCGAGCACCACGGCCAGATCTACGGCTGCGCACCTTAGGACGGCTTCGGCAGGCCGGCCTGCGAGCAGGGATACTGTGTTCGCCGCTGCTGCCCGGCCTGACTGACACCGGGAAGGCGCTGGATGGGATGGCGAAAAGAGCCAAGGCTGCCGACGCCAGCTTCTTCAGCGCCCAGCCACTGTTCCTCAAGCCTTGCTCCAAGGAGATATATCTGGGGTTTATCCGCGAGCACTTCCCTGCTCTCGAGCCTATGTACCGGCAACGTTTCGACAGCGAGGCCTTCGTTTCTGCGGCTTATCGAAAGCGGATTGAGGCGCTGGTCACGGCGGTCTGCGCCAAGTATCGCCTCGGCCGGCGCAGCGCAGATGCGCTGCTGACGCGGCCGATAGGAGAAACGGGGCAACCGCTGGAGCGGCCGGGACGGGGCAGGCTGCCGTTCCAGGGCAGACCGACACAGTTACTGTGACTCAATCATGAGACTAATTGGGTGACGGGGGTGGGGGCGTAGTTCCATAGTCGCCGCGCCGCCGAGGAAAGTGTTCGTGGGGGTCGTCGGCCTGCAGGGTCTTCCACTGGTCCGGGGTGAGCACCCGGCGCACACCAAGGAGCATGCGGGCGTAGGATTTTTCGAGTTCTGCTCGCACCTGCGCCAGACGGTCGATCTGAGCCAGGACCTTGCCTTCATCGGGTTGATCAGCGGAAAGCAGGGGCTCCATCGCCATCTCTTCTTTTCGCACTGTGGCGCTAAGGTCCATCAAGTTGGGGCGGCTTTGCTCGAAAACGGCTTCCATCTTCTTTTGCTGATCCGGGGTAAGGGAAAGTTTTTTCACGAAGTCCGGATTGTTCCACCAGCGCCCGCGGGGCCCCATATGAAACGCGCGGTCCATCGGAGGACGGCGGCCTTGCGTGGGCGGCCCCGTGCCGTCTGCCGGACCGTTGGGCGGGTTCTCCTGGCACAGGGCCGCCCCCGATCCCAGGGCGAGCAGGAGCAGAATCGTAAGCCATCGCGGCGTTCTGCCGTTCCGGAGGCTAGTTGGTTTGCACAATGTGCTCGCTCCCTGTGGTTGCGGTGGCCGAGCTCTTGTCCGCCGAGAGCAAGTGGGTCAACGACTCCATGGACGAGGGAACGGCAACCGAGACTTGTTCATCGACTTGTTCCAGCAAGGCATCGTCACTGATTTGGGCGACCGGATGCGTTGCTTGCGGTCCGGAGAGATGCAAGAGATGCAACGGAAGCAGCGCAAGCAATAGCAGCACTACGGGAACCGCGGCGGCGAAAGCCCATCGCATCGCGGCGATAGGCAATCTTCTTAAAGGAACAGGTTGCAGGTGCTGGGAACGGGTTGCCAGACTCTGCGTGCTCCATTCGACGGCCGTGCTGCGGAAAATAGCGACGCCATGCTCCAGCCGCGCGACTTCGGCACGGCATCGCACGCATTCCGCAAGATGGCGGAGGACCTGCGGATCCTGTTGCTCGGCGCCTTGATTCAGGATGTACTCTTCCTGCTCCCAGGCTGACAGATGGTCAGTTTTCATCGCTTTTTCTCCATCGCCTTACGCACCGCGGCAAGCGCACGATGCAGGTGGCTTTTTACCGTCCCCACGTGTAGCCCCATCGCGGCCGCGATCTCGGGTAGTTCCATCTCTTCCACAAAGCGCAGCAAAAATACGCTGCGCTGTTTGCCGGGGAGGGCGGCGACGCTGTCCCATACTTGCACCAGTTCCTCCCTTACGACCATGGCGGTTTCGGGGGAAATCCCTGGAGCACGGAGGCGGTCTGCCACCGCCCCTGCCTCGACTGCGGTGTTGCTGGCTGTTTTCCAAAACTGAAACTTCCGCGACCGGGTGGAGTCGCGAATGAGATTGGTCGCAATGCGCGTCAGCCAAGTGGCGACGCTGCAGTCTCCGCGAAACTCGCCGCGCGCCCGGTGGGCCTTCAGAAAGCAATCCTGGGTCACGCTTTCCGCGAGATCAGGATCCCTCAGCGAGAGTAGAGCATAACGATAGATGCGAGACCGGTAGGTGGCGCAGAGCGTGTCAATGTCCCCAAGCTCTGCAATCATCCGGTCCCGCACGGGTGAAAGCTCTCCAGCGTAGATAAGCGGCTCCGATGCTTCCATAGACGTGCCTGCTGGGCAGCAGTTTACGCCGAAACAGCTGCCCATTGCGGCCGAGTTAGCGCCACGGTCCGTGGCCCGGTCCACCCGCCAGGTGTTCAGTTTCCAGCTCGCCGAACTTGGTCTTTTGGTCGGCAGTAAGGATGGCGTAGAACTGGGCTTGCGCCAAGGCATGAGCTGCCATAGATTCGCCTGCCAATTGGCCCATGCTGGTGGCCGTCGACTGGATGGTGGCGGCGTCGTTTGATTTGATGGCCGCTTCCATGGCCTGGTGGGCGGCGCGATCGCTGGCTCTTGAGCTCTGGCGCGCCGTGGCTTCGGTGGTGAAGATGGTGGTGGCTTGTTCTGCCTGGGCCGAGGTGAGGGAAAGCAGAGTGGTGTAACGCTGGACCTCATGCTGAGCGATGGCTGCCGGGGTCGGCCGAGTGTGCGAGGGGTTTTGCGCCAGGGCCATTGGCAAGAGCCCTAGGGCGGCAAGAAGTGCAAGCGAAGCCTTCATACTTCCTCCTGAACGGTTGAGCTGGATTTGATCCTTCTCGCACCAATAGACGGCAGGCGGTGGGCGCGCGTTTACAGATATCTTTTGGCTTGGGACTCGGTTAGGACTGTACCTGGAGCTCAGATTGCAACATGAGCCCCGCAGGGCCTGCCCTGAGCTTGTCGAACGGGGACTCGATTTCGAGATGATCGTTCACACAACCCTCTCTAGCCCCACCTACTTTGCCGTGGGATCGGTAACGGGTTTTTCTGCGGGCGGTTTGGGTAGCAGGAGGAGAACGAGCAGGCCTCCGGCCCAGGCACTGAGGGCGCAGGCCAGCATTACGGAGTGAAAACCGGCGAGAAAGGCTTGATCAAGGAAGTGCGCTGCCTGGGCACGCTGCGGCAGAGGGAGGGTGGGCGGGATCGGGATGTCGTGCAGGCGAGCCTGGTTGGCCAGCATCTGGGCGCGAACCTCAGACGGCAAGGTGGAACGTGCCAGCTGTTCGCTGAGACTGGAGACAAATCCATGAGCCAGGACCAGGGCGAGTAGAGAGACCGCCAATAAGCCGGCAAGACGGGAAAGCGCGTTATTGACCGCAGAGGCGATGCCGGTTTGGGTCGGGGGCACGGAGGACATCACGGCGTTGGTGAGCGGCGCGACGCAGAGAGTCATTCCGCAGCCCAGGAGAAGGACGGGGGGAAGAATGGACAGGGCGTAGCCGGGTCTGTCGTCGAGCCAGGCAAAGGCGGCAAATCCGAGGCCCGCCAGAGCTGCGCCAAGGCACAGCAAGAGCCGTTCACCCACCCTGGGAACCATCCCGCCCACCCGTGCGGAAAACAAGAACATCATCAGGATGAGAGGCAGGAAGACAGCGCCGGCCGCCGGCGGAGGATAGTGCCGGACTTGTATCAGATAGAACGGAATCACGTAGAGCGTGCCTCCCAAAGCCCCGTAGAGGAGAAAGGTGAGCACGTTTGGGGCGAGAAAGCGCGGGATGCGGAAAAGAGAAAGCGGCATCATCGCGTTGGGCCGGTTCGTTTGCGAGCGGAGAAAGAAGGCGAAGAGGACGAGTCCGCAGAGTAGAGGCAAGGCTACCAGGCGATTCCGCCAGCCCAGCTGCGGGGCGAAGGAGAGTGCATAGATGATGGCTGCGAAGCTCAGAGTTGCGAGCGCGGCGCCAAGGTGGTCCAGTGGGCGCGCCGGGCCATCGCCCATGGCACGGCTCTCCGGTATGCGCGGCACGAGGAACATGATCACCAGCACCAGGGGGAGATTGAGGAGAAAAATCAGTCTCCAGGACCAGGCCTGCATGAGCCAGCCGCCGACTACAGGTCCGATAGCGGCGAATACGGTGGTCCACGCGGACCAGGTACCGATCGCGCGGCCACGGTCCTTTTCGGGAAAGGATGCGGAGAGGATGGAAAGGCCCTGGGGGATCAGCAGCGCGGCGCCCACTCCTTGGATAGCGCGCGCGGCGATGAGTTGCCCCAGGGAGAACGAAGCGGCACACGCTATCGAGGCGAGAGCAAAGAGCCCGACGCCCCATATAAATGCGCGCCGGCGACTGTAGCGGTCCCCGATGGCGCCCCCAAGTAAGAGCAATGCTGCTCCGAACAGTGCGTAGCCTTGCACCACCCACTGGATGGCTGAGGAGGTGGCGTGGAACGTGGATTGGAGGGTAGGCAGAGCGACGTTGACGACGGAGCCGTCCATGAAGGCTAACGCCGAGCCCAGGATGACGGCTATCAGAATCCACTTGCGGTCGGATTGCGCGCAGGGTGTTGCACCAGGTGTGGCGCCCATTTGTGTACATGGCGGGACGACGTGAGATTTGGGAACCGCGAAGGCGGTCACTGGATAACAATCTGCAAGACTCTATCCTCGCTGTTGATGACGAGATACATCGGACATTAACTCCGATGCCAGTTTTAAGTTTAGAGCGCTGAGGGAGCGGAAGTGACCGTTCTCAGGCACACGGTAAAAAACCTGCTTCCGCTCGGCCGGGGCTTTCCTGAGCGCTGAGTGTTATGATCCGTCTGTTTCCGAGTCATTCCATTTGCGGCGACGGAGAAGGACGAGTGATCCAAAGAAGAGTTTTCCGGCTGATTATTCTGCGTGCGATTGCAGGCGGTGCTGTGGTGGTTGCTTTGTCGTCAAACAGTTCAGGCAAGGTTCATGCTGCCGAAACTCCGGCTACAGTGCCGATGAAGGTCGAGCGGCTTGATCCGGCATTGGACCAGATCATTCCCGACCAACCGCGTTTGGAAAAGGTAGCCACCGGCCCTGGATTTAAATGGACCGAAGGCCCGGTCTGGATACCGGCGGGGTACCTGCTGTTTGCTGAGATTCCCAGCAATAGCATTCGTAAGTGGACTCCCGGCGTTGGTGTCAGTGTTTTTATGCAGCCGAGCGGCTGGAAGGAGTCGACGCCCTACACCGGTCCGGAGCCGGGTTCCAATGGCATGACCCTCGATAGCCGCGGGCGGCTGACAGTCGCGGGCCACGCGCAACGAGATGTTTGGAGACTGGAGCAGATGAACCCGAAGGCGCAGGCCACTGTGCTTGCGGATACCTATGAGGGCAAGCGCCTGAATAGCCCCAATGACCTGGTGTACAAGTCGGACGGAACGCTTTACTTCACGGATCCGCCGTACGGGCTTCCCAAACTGGATAGTGATGCGACCAAGCAACTGCCGTTCAGCGGTGTTTACCGGCTGCCCGGCGCGCTCAGCCACAAGCCTGGGGCTCCTCCGGACCGTGCCCAGTTGCAACTCCTGGTCAAGGATCTACCCCGGCCAAACGGAATATGCTTCTCCCCCGATGAGAAGTATCTCTACGTGAACAACTCCGAACCGAAAAAGCTGTGGATGCGCTACACGGTCAAAGCCGATGGAACGCTCACGGACGCGAAGGTCTTCTTCGACGCGACCTCAGACACGCGCGTAGGCGCGCCCGACGGGATGAAGGTGGATCAAAGCGGAAATGTATATAGCGCAGGCCCTGCCGGGGTTTGGATCTTTTCTCCGGAAGGCAAGCATATCGGTACACTCGACATACCGGAGCGGGTGGGCAATGTGGCGTGGGGCGGCGCCGATCACAAGACGCTGTATGTGGCGGCGAGTTCCAGCATTTATCGCATTACGTTGAAGATTCCTGGAGTTTATCCGCATATCCGCTGACTCCGCTGCGGAGGAGCGCGCAGGATCATGCCGATGGTTATCAGGCCAGCCGTTGCATCGAATATCGATGCGATCGGGCAGATGTATGCGCACCACGACCAGTCATGGCTTCTAAAAGCGCGGGGCGGCGGCCTTGAGAGGGGCTAGAAAGTTGGTGATGGAGGTCATGACTACTTCGTCTCGCTGGTTGTAGACGGTGGTGAGACAACGGACCACTCCGTAGGTGGGGCGAGAGGCAGATGGGCGCGTACGTTGGATTTCGGACCTAGTGCGAATCTTGTCGCCGGGGCGGACGGGTTTGGTCCAACGCATCTCCTCGACACCGGCGCCGATCATACCCCCGGAGACCTTGATCGACTCGACGCGTTGACGCATGGCAATGGCCGCAGTCAGCCATCCGGAGGCGGCGAGACCGTTGAAAAAGGAATTTTGCCCGGCAGTTTCGTCGATGTGAAATGGCTGCGGATCGTACCTTTCTCCGAAGCCGATGATCTCTCTCGCCGTGAGCCAATAACTGTCTTGTGACTCGAAGGTTTGGCCAGGATAGAAGTCTTCGAAGTAAAGTTCCTCTTGCATGGGCCTCCAGGCGAAAATAGTGTGACGCTCAGGATACTACCTGGAAAGAAACTTGAGGACCGCCTGGTTGAACTGTGCGGCGGCTTCTACGTTCGTCGAGGCTGTAACGGCGAAGCCAGCGTCCCACCGTGGTGATCCGCGGGTCGTTCTTCAACTTGTGATAGACCTGCCATTCCAGCGATTGCTCAGGATGTTGCCGGAGATAGTCTTCAAGAAAACCGGTCCGCGTTCGTAACCATCGTTCGGAGAACCTTGTCGTTGGGATGCTGGGCGTTCTGAAAGCGGGAGCCGCATACCTGCCTCTCAACCCCAGCGATCCACCCTACCGCCTGGGCCAGGTCATATCGCACGCGGCGCGATTCATTGTGAGCGATTCTCAGAGTATGGCGAATCTTCCCGATGTTTCATTGCATGTCTACGTGCTGGATCGCCGGCCGGATATGGCAACCGAGGAAGATCCGGGTGAGGCACTCTCCGTTCCAGAAGCGGACGACTTAGCCTACGTGATCTACACCTCGGGTACCACGGGCAGCCCAAAGGGCGTTGCCGTCACGCACGGCGCGCTGGCAAATGTTTTTAGCGACATTGCCCAACGTATCGCTTTCACTCACCGCGCCAGTTGGCTCGCGCTTACCACGGTTTGTTTTGATATCGCAGCTCTTGAGCTCCTTTTGCCGCTGTGTTACGGGGGCAAAGTGATACGTTCGATCTTCTTCGGTGTGGAATATGTACGGACCCACCGAAACTATCTGGTCTACGGCCGAGAGGCTTTCTTTTAGCGATGACCCTGTCACGATCGGGCAGCCGATTGCTAATACAGAGATTTACATTCTTGACCCCGAAACACAATCACCGGTCTCCGGCGAGATCGGTGAAATCTACATCGGCGGAGTTGGTTTAGCTCGAGGCTACGTGAATGATCCCCTATTAAACACGTGAACACTTCATTGAACTTCACTCCTCTGCTTCGCGCAGTACCCGCGTGTACCGCACCGGCGACCCTGGCCGCTGGAACGATCAGGGAAGACTGGAGTTTCATGGCCGCATCGATGATCAGGTAAAAATTAATTGCTTCAGAATCGAAGTGGAGGAGATAGAGTGCGCCATCCGCCGGCTTCCAGGCATTGTGGATGTTGCCGTCGCAGGCGTCGTCGGTCCCAGCAATCAAAAGCGGCTCTATGCTTTTTTCGTGGCCGAGCCCAAGCTGAATATCACGATCTCCGAGCTTGTCTCCCACTTGGCCCGGTATCTGCCCAGATACATGATCCCGGAGAAATTCTGGTCTTTGGAGAGCCTGCCGAGTACCCCCAACAGTAAGAGAGATAGAGCGGCACTGGAAGCGCTCGCCCGGGTGACGCCTGAAATGGCAGATTGACGGTCCTACTGCCATTCTTTTCCCTTCACGATTACCGATGCGATTTTGAGCGTGGTGCCTCCAGGCTCGATAGTGAATCGCACCAAATCGGCGGGAGAACCGACTCTCAGCACACCCAGGCCGCCCACAAACCGTCCGGGGTTCTCCGTCGCCATTCGCAGGCTATCCGCCAAGGAAGATCCCATCATCGACATGGCGGGCGCCACCCCATCTTTCAGTGGAAGGGCCGCGCCCGCGAGAAACTCCGTCCCAGCGAGACTCAGGCGGTCATTGGCATGGAGTTCCACTCGGCCACCAACCGGCGTGGTATAAGTCCCCGGCGGCATGCCTGCGAGAGCAACCGTGTCGGAGACCAGTATGCACCGGTCAAATCCTTTCGCTCGCACCATGACCTTGAACATATCTGCTGGAACGTGGTGGCCGTCGGCGATCATGGTCGCGGTCAAACGATCTTCCGCTAGTTGCGGCCAAAGCACATTTGAGTGCCTGGGAATGAGGCTCGCGATGCCGTTGCCAAGGTGGGTTGACAACCTTGCCCCGGCGTTGACTGCTCGATGTATTTCGTCTGCGGAGGCGTCGGTATGCCCCAGCGCGACATGCACACCCCGTGCTGTCAATGCCGACACATACGCTTCCATCCCTCTAAAGTGAGGAGACAGCGTAGCCATACCGACGAGGCCACCGGAAGCATCCTGCCATCGGTCGAATTCAGCCAGGCTGGGAGGGCGGATATGCTCCACCGGGTGAGCCCCGCGAAAACCCTCGGTTGGACTGATGCTCGGTCCCTCCACATGAACAAAAGGGACTGCATTGGCGACCAGGCTGCTGCGTCGCCGCGCCTCCGCGATCGCTCGCAGGGCCGCCGTGATCCTGGCTTCTGCCGCCGTGATGATGGTGGGGAGATAGGTCGTGACTCCCAATGCGATCATCTTTCCCGTCAGCGATACGATCGCTTCGGGATCCGGCTCCTCACGATTCACGTCATCGCCACAGTATCCGTTGATTTGCAGATCCACGAACCCGGGCGACAGCCAGACGTCCTCGTCCTTTCGACCATCCTCAATCTCACGAATCAATCCGTCTTGTACAGTGACGGCAAGCGGCCTCCCATTTTGCGGGTTCCGTCCGGTTATCGTGAGTCTGCTCATACCGTCAGGATAGCTGTCTCAAAACGGCGTGTATGTTGCGCCGAATGAGCGCATCGTCGATCAGCAGTCTCGATAGAGAGGAATTGAATGAACGGCACGGCTGACAGCTCAAGCCATGCCCTTCGTACAGCGCGGGGCTACTGTAACCTCTTGGACATCAGAGAGCCAAGGGTCATCACTTCCTGAACGATTCTCACGGCGGCGATCAGCATCAGGTAGCCAAACGACATATTCACCAGGCAATGCCCCAACAGTTGCATGCTCTCTCCCACCGTTTCTTCGATGTACCGATCTTAAGTTGTATGGACTTGTGGGTCCAGCACTGTTTCACCCAGTGGACAGTACGAGGAAGCGTATTTGTTAGTTACCATGGATTTCAAGTTGGGATCCTTCACGGCATTATGAGCTAACGAGAATTTGATCTGACCCACCCTCCCTCTGCGGTTCGGCAGAGCGCAGCGTCGACAAACCAAAAAGCTGGGCGAGAGTCTCTAAGCTCCCGCCCAGCCGAACGCAATTCAACTGTTCTTAGAAGTCGAACCTCAGAGCTGCTTGACCAGTTCGGTTGCCGGCATTCTCCGCGGTTTGTGGCCCGGTGAGAGCTCCAAAGGTAGAACTGTCAATTGCGGTCACCGGTGGTGCGAAGTTGGTATGATTCAGCACATTCGTAAAGGTTGATTCGAAACGTGCATGCAGCCTCTCTGTGATGCGAAATTCCTTTGCGACACCGAGGCTGACGGCTGCAGTTCCGGGGCCCTCGAGAATGCCCACACCAGCATTACCAAAGCGTCCTGCACCAGCGGCAGTTGGCGAAAAGGCTGCCAGGTTAAAGTAGTGTGCCCGGGACTGACCAGTGTAGAAGTTGTTCGACACTACGTCCGGCCGCAGGATTGCGCTACGGTTGGCAACGTTGGTATTTGACTGGTCCGCCGCAGCGCTGATGGTTGGCGTGAGCCATGGCCCGGTCTCGAGTAGTGTCACGGTGGTCAGATCCCAACCGCCCAATAATTTATCCTTCACTCCCCCGCCATTCATCCATGTGCGCCCGCTGCCGAACGGCAGTTGATACACACCGGTCACGAGGATACGATGACGGCGCGTGCCCGCGACATTGCCGAGATCCTGTTTCACATGGAAGCGGTCTGCAATCGGTAGCCCATAGTTGACTTCGCCGGCAAATGTACTGGGTGCGTCGCCCTGGTTGTCCGCCTTGTTGACCGCATAAGCGTAATTTGCGTCGTAATACAAACCGTGCTGCATGCGGTGCGTCGCCTCCAATTCCAACGCCTTGTAGTTTGCCTCGCCTGCGTTCAACGTACTCAGAAGCGAGAACCAGTTTTGGTACGGAGCTCGGGGGTCGACGTAAGGGTTCGCCGAAGTGCCGGAGACGTAGGGTGTCGTGCTTGCGGGGATCTGGTTCAGATCCTCAGTGATGCTCAACCGGTAGGTGTGCATGCCCACATAGCTCGCGCGGACCAGTGTGTTGCTGGAAATCTCCCTCTCTACAGTCACGTTCCACTGATTTGCCTGTGGATCGCGGTAGTTTGGATTGACTCCCTGATCAAGGCTCCCTCCGCCAATCTGCGCCGTCGTGCTGGGCGGCGCGGTATTGGGAAACCGAATGAGAGGCGTATTCGCACCTGCAGTATTTGCGTTCGAGTAGCTATGCAGGCTCGAGGTAGGGTTGCCGCTGTTGTTGAAACTGAGCGGACCCAGGTTCGTCATGGTGAAAACGCCGAAGCCCGCGCGTATCACCGTCCTGGTGTCGTTGAACGGCCGGTAAGCGATGGAGAAGCGCGGCTGGAAGTTCCCCTTGTAGGTGTTCCGCAGGCTCTGCGGCAATCCATCCTGGCTCGCGGTCACATACCTGGTGCATGGCAGCGAGGTGAAACCCAGGTTGCACGCATTGAATGACTGCTGGAAGGCAAGATTCGATGCCGTGATGTTCTGTTTCGTCAGATACCCGGCCAACGCATTCGGAACCACGATCGAGTTGTTGCGCTGGTCGAAGTTGGCCAGGTTGCCGCCATCTTCCTGGAAGCCCGGCAGCAACTGCCAGCGCAATCCATAGCTCAGGGTCAACCGGCTGTTCATCTGGTACTCATCCTGGGCAAACAGGCTGTACTGAGTCGCAGTTCCACCCACATCAGGGCTCGATACAGCGAAGTTGAGAGTGGTTGGGGCTCCTTCCAGGAAATCACCAAATGCATTTCCGGTGAAGTTCGGCTGGAAGATGAAACTGCCGAAATCATCGGAGGCAAATTCAGGGGCAAAGCTCTCCAGGTCGAAATACCGTACCCTGCGAATATCAATTCCGGCCTTCACTGTGTGCCTGCCGAACGTACGTGTCAGATTATCGCTGAACTGGGTTGTTTTCGACTGAGTGACACCCGCTTTGTCCCTGCCAATGGGCGTGAGCCCGGTACCGGCACCGAAGTTAAACGTCGGGAATGCGTGCGTCGTGGGGTGCTGGCTGATGTTCACGCCCGTAAGATCAAGCTGGTTCAGTGCATCCGATCCGGCGATGGGAAAATTCACGGTGGTAGTCACGTTCGTGAAGCCGTAGCGAAATTCGTTGAGCAGCGTTGGTGTAATCGAGTAGGTGTGCGAGAGCAAGAAGCTACGATTGTGAATCGAATCGACATCGTTGGGCAGAAATGGGTTTGCTACGTCGGATGCAATATTCTTCCGGCTGAAGCGCGCATAGGCGGACTGTTTCGTAGTGATCGTCTGATCGATACGAATATCGGCGCCGTCGGTGCGAGCAGGCGTGGATTGAAAGTTCTCGTAGTTATACCCTGACTGGCCGCTCACATTGGGCAAGGGAATGTGGGCCAACAGAGCGGTCGCAGTCGGGCTGATATTTGTGATCTGCGTGGTCTGCGTTGGATCCAATCCCGTGAGATCGCCATTCCTCTCCGCCTGTGTGGGCACCTCAAACTGCTGCGCGACTGCGGTCGTGCGTCGGTTGCCCTCGTAGTCGGCGAAGAAAAAGGTTTTGTTGTGTCCATCGTAGAGGTGAGGAATCGCGACTGGCCCACCTAGCGAAAACCCAAAGGTATTGAACTTCTTGGGCGCCTTGCCGCTAAAACCATATGGGTCGGCGTCGAGGGCCTGGTTTTGCAAATACTCAAACACGCTGCCGTGATACTGATTGGTTCCACTCTTCGTAGTGAAGGTCACGTCTCCCACCTGGGAGAACTCGGCACTGTTATTAAAGGAGGTGACTTTGACGGCGGCAATTCCCTCCTGCGAAGGATAGGCATCCTGCAGCGCGCCATTCTGCCTCACGTTGACCGTCGAAATTCCATCAACCGAAAAATTTACCATGGACGAACTCGCACCGCCCAGGGCTATATTGCCCGAGCTGTCCGTCTGGACATTTGGCGAAAGGCCGAGCGCCCCGAGCGGGCTCGTCGTGGTCGCACGATTGTTAATGGGGAGCTGCGTCATCTGCAGATTGTCTTTCGAGTCGCCCAGGGTCGCGTTCTCGGTGTTGATCTGTGTGGCGTCGGAGGTCACCTGTACCGTGGTCGATAGGGACTCAATATTCAACGACACGGTGAGCCGAAGATCCTGGCGCGCTTCGACAGAGATCGCCGACACGACCGTATCTGCAAATCCTTCATGAGATGCATCCAGGGTGTAGTGGCCTGCTTTCACGTTTTCGAAGATAAAGTCGCCTGAGCTGTCCGCGTTCGTTGTCCTGTCGGTATTTTCATCGGAACTGTGCAGTACAACCTTGGTGTCGGGTATCGCGGCGCCTGATGCGTCCTGCGCGATACCCCTCACGCTGCCGAACGTGGATTGACCGAATGCGGGTAGAACAGCACTCAGACAGATTCCCAGGGCGACTGTCGACGCACAAACCTGCAGCCACCTGCTGCCTGGCATCGAAACGTGATTTGACTTGCGGCGCCCGCCGCCGCGCAGTGATGCCCCTTCCGCAACGACCATGGGAGCAAAATCATGAAGGCCTCGATTATCTTTCACTTAAATCACCTCTTAAGGCCGGCACATGGCCAGCCTTATTCAGTGGACCGCAAAAGCCATCAATTCCGCATAAAGCTGTTCTTTATGAGTTCCTAATGGGTTTGAGGCTAGAATCTGATTTCGTCAGGGCTTGAAATATGCCGAAGAAACGGGTTCGCGATGCGGCAGTAAAGCTGATCACAGGGGTCGCGGCAGTCCTGTCGATCACCTGGGTGGCCTATCAGCTTCACTTCAATCTGTCTTCGGCGACCTCGGTACATCTGCTACTGGTCACCATCATCGCTTTGCGCTGGGGTTTCTTCGAAGCGAGTGTCGCGTCGTTACTGTCAGTATCTTGTCTTGACTATTTCTTTACCAAGCCCCTGTTCCAGCTGTACATGTCAGATTCCCATGACTGGGTTGCCCTGGTTACCTTTGAAAGCGTCGCTCTGCTTGTCAGCCGTCTTTCCAACCAGGCGAGCCGCCACGCTCGCGAGTCGGATGCCCATCGTTTGACTCTGCAAAAGTTGTATGAGCTTAGCCAGAATATCCTTCTCCTCGACCGCCACGACCCCGTTGATCAACAGCTCGCGACGCAAATTCATGCCACGCTTCCAGTGAAAGGAGTGGCATTATGGAACGCTCAGGACTTGCGTCTATGCAGGAGCGGCCTCTGTGAGATCACGGAAGATGAAATGCGTTCGACTTACTTTATGGAGCGAAGCGAGGATGACGCATTGACCGGCAACTCGCACCGCGTGCTGCGCTCAGGGACGCGAGCCATCGGCTCCCTGGTCATCTGCGGTCACTCTCTGGATACTGCTTCGATCAATGCCACCGCCTCCCTGGCGGCTGTGGCAATCGAGCGAGCGCGCTCCTTCTCCGCGGAAACCAACGCGGAAGCAGCCCGGCAGAGTGAGCAACTTCGTTCTGCTGTACTCGATGGTCTCGCGCACGCCTTCAAAACTCCCCTGACAACCATCAGGAGCTCGAGCTCTGGCCTGATTGAGATGAACACTTTACGCGGGGTTGAAAAGCGACTTATCGTCTTGATCGATGAAGAGGTCCAACGGCTCAGCGATCTCGCAACACGGATGCTGCGGACAGCCCGAATGGACAATGCCAACCTCAAGTTGAAACGGGAGCGTATCCCGCTCCTGCGGCTGATTCAAGACAGCGTCGCAGAGTGTTCACAGGAACTCGGCGTGCATCCCGTCACGATCCAGCCCGACCCGCAACGCAGCACGGTCTATGCGGACAGTCAGCTGCTGAAGATGGCACTTTCTCAGCTATTCGATAACGCTGCCAAATATGGAAGCCAGGAGTCTCCTATTACGATTGAGATTCAGGAGGAGCAAGCGGAGGTGGTGATCAGTGTACGCAACGAGGGGTCTTTCATACCTCTCGAAGAACGGGAAAATATCTTCAGGCGCTTCTATCGCAGTCCTGGCTCAAATCTCAAGGCGCCGGGTACCGGTATCGGTCTCTCAGTAGTCAGGCAGGTTACGGAAGCGCACAAGGGGCGGGCGTGGGTGAATAGCGACCAGGACGCAGGGACCACTTTTTTCGTAACTTTGCCCATGGCAACAAAAGAGGAGTAATGCGTGGAACAACGACCGAATGTGCTCGTCGTTGAGGACGATGCGGGGATTCGACAGAGCCTGTTTGAGACTCTGAGCACGCTGGGGTTCGTCATTGGTGAGGCGGGCAACGGAGAGGAGGCGCTGACACGCCTGCTCATGGTCGACTATGACGCTGTGCTGCTGGACATTAATATGACGGGTATGGGTGGCATGGAAGCATGCCGCAGGATCCATCACGATTATCCCCAGCTTCCTATCATTATGCTTACGGTGCGCGATGAAGAGGATGACAAAGTGGAAGCGCTGGACGCGGGCGCCGACGACTATGTCACGAAACCTTTCCAGATCCGGGAGCTGACTGCGCGGTTGCGGTCAGCAATTCGTCGTGCCAGGACATTGCCGGCCTCAGCGGATTCTCTTACGGTCATCGGGTCCATCATGCTGGACCCGAGCCGGTACCGGGTAGAGAAGTCAGGGCAGGAGATCCACCTGAGCCCCAAGGAATTTGAGATGCTGCGTTATCTGATGCTTCATGCGGGCCGGCCTGTACCTCACCATCGTCTGCTGACGTCGATATGGGGTCCGGAGTACGGCAATGAGCGCGAATATTTGCGCGTCCTTATCAACCAGCTCCGCAAGAAAATCGAAGACGACCCTGCGCGCCCCGCATACATCCTGACCGAGAGTTATATCGGCTATCGTTTCCGCGAAGCGTAACCCGCCAATTGGTTCGCGCTGCGCTCCGGTCGAGATGGCCGGTTTTTTGTAAAATTCGATAAAATTCGATCTTTTTTGGCTCTTTTGGGGCAATGCTCCCTTTTCGATGGCAAGCGTGGGCCCCTCTGCTTCTCCAGCAGCACCGCCATCACCCAGGATCCTGCAGTCTGCCGTCGATCCCTTCACCTCCGCCGGTTTTCGTAAAATTCGATAAAATTCGACCTTTTTTGGCTCTTTTGTGGCAATGCTCCCTTTCGACGGCAAGCGTGGGGCCCTCTGCTTCTCCAGCAGCACCGCCATCACCCAGGATCCTGCAGTATGCCGTTCCATCCCTTCACCTCCGCCGGTTTTCGTAAAATTCGATAAAACTCGATCTTTTTTGGCTCTTTTGGGGCAATTGCTGTGAGTGCCTGGCTCAGCGACGCCCGGCAAAGGGGTTTCTCTTTATAGAGAAAGGGACCCTGGTCCATGGAACAGCAAAGAACCCGGGGGCCTGAGACGCCGAAGGCGCGGTTTCCGAGGAGGGGGCGCGACGGTCAGGGACGAGGCCTTCGATGGCGGTAATGGCGCCCCGGGTTATTTCGGGGCCCAGGTTCGCGATTTCCCAGAGGCGGGCCAGGACCTGTTCGCGGCCCAGTTCCAGCCGACGCCATAGTTTTCGCGTTGTTGATGGCCTGGCGGGTCAATCGGCGGGTAGGCTGGTGGACCCGGGCCGGCAGCGAGGTGTGATTTCTTATGTAAAAAAGTGCGAACTAAGCTAAGGGTCCCTCCTACTTATGATTCGGCGGGTGGAAGTGTGCGCCTTAAGCGCCTTATGCCCCCCTTTCGATTTGGAAGGGGTGGGATAACTCATTTCTGCGAGAATCAGTGACGGTCTCCCCCCCGCCGGCCGGGCCGGTGTCCGGTCATGTTGTGTTGCCAAGTTGTCAAAGACCTGTCCATGGTAAGAGAACGCCTGGGCGCGCTCCTGCTCATCAAGCGATCATCCACTCATTCCGCCGACTCGTACCTGGGCGAAGGAGCACAGACTGGAAAGCGTCGTATCCGTTTTGTCAGCTATGAGCAGCTTACGATGGCCGAGAAATGACACAGCCTTAGCGCGAAAAGCGCCCTCAACACTCGTACTTTCTGTAAGCTGATTGCGGCGGCACGGAACCCGCGGTTCGGTGCTAAGCCAGACAGCGCCGTCCGAGTTGAGGCGACGCCGGAATATGAGTTCTTAGCTCCAGAGTAGTACGGTTTTTCGGAAGCGTCGAGAGACTTTTAGGATTTATTTTGGAGTTAGGGCCGGTCGAAAAATTAACACCACCTCTGGGTTGCTCTGACGCTTACGGTCGAAATCCGCGGCAGGGTCTCAGCATGAAACAAGAACTGAGTGGCCCCCACGTGAGCCAGCTTCGTCGCTACTACAGATACCACCCGGCACGGAGCAACAGATTGTGCTCGACCGCAAGCCCAGCGATGGTCACCTCATACCCGGCGAGCTTCACCCGCTTGAGGGCTTCAATGCATTTTTGCCGTCGCGTGAGGAGTCGGTCGAACACCTGCGGAGGGCTGAGTCGGGCCGGGGCATGACTTCATCCTATTCGCTTTTATTCGCCAAAACGTCTACTGGGTAAAACCTGGATAAGGTGGGGACCCACCACGTTTACCGTGCAAAATACCTCTTGACGTGTAGCTACACTGTATTTTACACTAGAACCATAGAGCATTACGGCGCGGCCATTGTGCTCATTGCTGAGACTTTGAATCGACGACCATTGATCGCACACAACTACTGTCACAACACAGAATCCATTTAAAAGACACAGCGAAAACTCACATCAAGCGAAAAAGACGAAGGAGAAAACAGATGCAGATCAAGAGATATTTGCAACTTCGCACAAGCGATCGTGGCGTTTTGGAGGACAGTAGATGCTGCAATTCGATTGGGACGATGAGAACCGCGGTCACGTCGCAGCCCATGATGTTTCCTGTGCGGAAGCAGAGCAAGTAATCAAAA
>JBAVQC010000126.1:0-10673 GCA_049693715.1 Acidobacteriaceae bacterium
CGTCCCCCGCTCCGTCGGAAAGAGTCGCCCTTTTCCATAGCTTCCCGCCTTGAGCATCGCCTCGATGAGGCGCAGCACACTGCCATCAGCTATCCGTTGGGATACAAGGGTCAGTAATTTCTCATGAGTTTTGAAATGGGGTTCTCACACACGCACTGAAGCCCGTGCCCTTCAAGGAGAGAGCTCTCACTAAGTTGGTTCAGTTACTCGGCATCGTCGTCTTCGGGTAAGACCAAGCCTGCTTCGCTGCAGTCGATTTCCCACGTCTTCAGCAGCCTGGAGATGATCGCAAAGGAAAAGCCTGCGCCTATCAGGCGGCGAATGAGGCGGGCGGTTTGCTTCTCGTCTTTTGGCTTGGCGATGCGTTTGCGCGCCAGGTATCGCCTGGCCAGATCTTCTTCACTCACCTGGGCGTAGGCGCTTTCCAGAGTGCTGGCGACCAGTTCACCTTCAACGCCTTTGCGGGTTAGCTCCTGTTGCACGCGGCGCTTGCCGAAGCTCTGGTTCTCCTGGCGCAGGCGAGTGTAGGTGGAGGCGAACGCTGGATCGTCGAGATAACTCTGGTCCAGCAGGCGGGCCACCACCGCCGCTACCTTGGCCTCCCCTGATTTTCCCGGCTCTACCCGGCGGATCATCAGCCGTTTAAGTTCAGCCACTGTGCGCATCTGCCGTCCCAGCGCGCCGACGGCATACTGGTAGAGAGCCGCCTCGTCGAGCGGTTCCGGCTTCTTGCGCGGACTGAACGGCATAGCAGCCTCAAAGGCCGAGAAGCCGCCGATTGGTTTCACGGTCAGCATGCGCGCTGGCGAAGTCATCAAAGGCGTGCTCGGTGACCCTAATAATATGGTCGCGAATGAAGGGTGCACCCTCACGGGCGCCATCCTCAGGATGCTTCAAGGCGCACTCCCACTCCATGACTGCCCACCCGGGAAAGTCATACTGCGCGAGCTTGCTGAAGATGCCCCCGAAATCAACCTGCCCATCGCCCAAAGAACGAAAGCGTCCTGGACGGTCGATCCAATTCTGGTATCCACCATAGACACCGGATCGGCCCGTAGGGTTAAACTCCGCGTCCTTTACGTGGAAGGCACGGATGCGCTGGTGGTAGATGTCGAGGAAAGCAAGGTAGTCGAGCTGCTGCAACACGAAGTGGCTGGGATCGTACAAGATGTTAGCCCGGGGATGGCCGCCGACCGCAGCCAGGAAGCGTTCGAAGGTGACTCCATCATGCAGGTCTTCGCCAGGATGGATTTCAAAACAGAGATCGATGCCTGATTCTTCGAAGGCATTGAGGATGGGCTTCCACCGCCGCGCCAATTCTCCGAAGGCTTCGTCAATCAGACCGGCCGGCCGCTGCGGCCAGGGATACATATAGGGCCAGGCCAGGGCTCCGGAGAATGTTGCGTGCGCGGTGAGCTTCAGATTGCGGCTGGCCTTGGCTGCCATCAGCAGTTGCTTCGTGGCCCATTCCTGCCGGGCTTTTGCATTCCCGGCCACTTCCGGTGGGGCGAAGGCGTCGAACTGGAGATCGTATGCAGGATGCACGGCAACCAGCTGCCCCTGCAGATGGGTCGAGAGCTCGGTCAACTGCAGGCCAAGACCGCTTAGCATGCCGAGTATCTGGTCACAATAGGCCTGACTCTCGGCGGCTTGTTTGAGGTCAAAGAGCCGCGCGTCCCAGGAAGGGATCTGTATGCCCTTGAAGCCGAGTCCCGCGGCCCACCTGGCAATGTCTTCCAATTTGTTGAAGGGTTTATGGTCGCCGGCAAATTGGGCCAGGAAGATTGCCGGCCCTTTTACAGTTTTCATAGGAGACACTCACTCATTTCGCAAAAGATTCATTGAGGAAATCCGACCCATCCCGCGCGGCTGTTGGTGACGGCCCGCTCTACAAAGGCCATGCTGCGCACGCCTTCGCGGATACCGGGGACCAACTCGCTCAGTTGGGCAGATGGATCGGTGAAACGGGCGCGCACTGCGTTCGAAAAGTCACGATAGATATTGGCAAAGGCTTCGAGCAACCCCTCGGGATGGCCCATAGGTAAGCGGAAATCCGCGCGGGTGGAGGGCGAGAGATAATCACCCGCAGCGTGCAGGGTCTGACTCGGCTTCCCTACCCAGTTCAGATGCAGATAGTTGGGATTCTCCTGCCACCAATGGAGGCCGCCTTTTTCCCCGTAGAGGTGAAGCTGCAGATCATTGCGGTCGCCGGCAGCGATCTGGGAGACAAAGAGTACGCCCGGGGCGCCGTTGTCTAGCTTCAGCAGTACGTTGCAATCGTCGTCCAGAGCGCGGCCGGCGACGACCGAGGAAAGGCCGGAGCAGATCTCGACGATTTCTCGGCCGCTTACATATTCCAGCAGGTTGAAAGCGTGGGTGCCGATATCGCCAATCGCCCCACCCAAGCCCGACTGCGACGGGTCAGACCGCCAGGCCGCCTGCTTGTGGCCCGTGGCCTCGAGCGAAGTGCTCAGCCAGCCCTGCTGGTATTGCACGACGGCCTTGCGGATCGTCCCCAGCTCGCCGCTACGCGCCATCAAGCGGGCTTCGCGGACCAACGGGTAGCCGGTGTAGGTGAAGGTCAGTCCATAGAGCAACCCGGTGCGCTGGACGACTGCTTCGAGCGCCTGAGCTTCTTTCAAATTTGCGGTGGCCGGTTTATCGCTCATCACATGAAACCCGTGTTCGAGGGCGGCAACCGCAATCGGCAGGTGGAGATGATTGGGAGTGACAATACAGACAAAGTCGATGGGATCTTTGCGCTTGCTCTCCCGATCCATCATCTCCTGGTAGTTTGTGTACGCGCGATCAGGATCGATGCGGTAGGTCACGCCCGCCTGGCGCGATCGTTCCGGATTCTGACTGAACGCTCCGGCTACCAGTTCGATGGCTCCATCCAACTCGGCTGCGATGCGGTGCACTGGACCAATAAAAGAGCCCGCGCCACCACCCACCATCCCCATGCGAAGACGTCTGCTTTGCTCCATTTTATTTTTGCCCTTTGTTTTACCTCGGACTCACGTCCTCGGATATTTCAGCCGTCCCTTACGGGACTTGTCGTCTTGTTTCCTCTACCCAGGACTGTCGTCCTGGGCTAAGTTCAGCCGTCCCTTACGGGACTCCAGCGATCAAGGGCTGACTGGTGTCTTCCCGCCGTGGTCCATGCTAATGCATTTTTGGTTTTAGGAGGTGAGAGTCAGGTTTGAATAAAGCCGCGCTGGGCGACAGCGATGTTGCCTCGCGACAGATTTTTTACCAGGTACATCATTTCGTCCGCCGCGCCAATGATCTCCTGGATTGAATTGCCGTCCTCCGGATAGCTGGCAATACCGAAGCTGGCCATCATCTGGAGCTCGAGTCCTTCCGATACCAGGTATCGTGTATCGCGCAATGAGTGGAGGAGACGCTGGGTCACCTCGAGCGCTGCGTCCTTCCCTGTCTGGGGCAAGAGAACGATAAATTCGTCACCCCCGTAGCGAAAAGCTGAATCGATGCCCCGCACATTATGCTTGATGGTCCTGGCAATCTCGGCCAGCAGCCGGCTGCCAGTCAGGTGACCGTGCAGGTCGTTGACGCGCTTGAAGTGGTCAAGGTCGATGAAGATCATGCTGAAAGGAAGACTGAAGCGGCGGGAGCGTTCGAGCTCGCTTTCAGTCACAGAAAACAGGTGGCGCGAATTGAACAGTCCGGTGCAGTCGTCGGTAATGGTCAATTCCTGAATTCGCTCCACGGCACGCACATTTTGAATGGCAATCGCGGCGTAGTCGCACAGCACACGGAGAAAGGCCATGGTTTCGTCCGTCAGGGTGTCTGCGCGGTAGTTCAGCAACTCGATGACGCCCAAGGTGCGATCTCTGGAGCGCAGGGGTATACAGATAGCGGATCGTACCGGGGAGACGGCGCCGTCGGGGGTAGCAAAACGGGGATCCTTGCCGGGTTCCGAGACGATCACCGGCTCGCCGTGCTGCGCGACCCAGCCGGCAATGCCCTCACCCATGTCGACACGAAGATTGCGGTCCCCGGACGACTTGCCGGCTGCGACCGCGTAGTACAGGTTTTGCTGCTCCTCGTCCACGATGAGCAATGACCAGGATTCCGGCTCGAAGAATTGCTCCATCTGTTGCATGATGGCGCCCAGGATTGAGTCGAGATCCAGGGAGGAGGTGAGTGCACGCGCTACATCGTGAAAGACCCGCAGGTCTTTCGGCAAGGGCGGACGCTCTGGGAAAGATCGATCGACCATTTCGAGATAGCGCCGCGCTTCGCCCACCCCAGAAGCGATTGCTTAGCCTCCGATATGCACCATGCTGCGTGAAGGTTTCAGAAAGCCGGGCTCGCCGATGTGGTGGCGCGCCTCCTTGGCTTCTACCGTCTTCTGAATGAAGGCAACGAGATCGTCATCGGAACCGCCCCGGGCCAGCACGCCGTAGAGATCATGATCGAAATGGGAAAAGAGGCAGGTGCGGATCTTGCCATCAGAAGTGAGGCGGATGCGGCTGCAGGCTCCGCAAAAGGCCTGGGAAACCGGCGCGATGATGCCAATTTCGCCTAACCCGTCGTCGAAAGTATAGCGGCGGGCGGTTTCACCCGGGTTGTTCGCGGGCAAGGGCGCCAGCGGTCGATAACGGTTGAGCTCTTTGACGACTTCCTGCAACGGAACCACCACATCCGGTGTCCACAAGCGGTCTTCTTCGAGGGGCATGAACTCGATAAAGCGAACGATCACGCCTTCCTCTCGCGAGAATTGGGCGAAGGGGATGATCTGATCGTCGTTGAAGCCACGCAATAGTACACAGTTGACTTTGAGCGGCCCCAGCCCGGCACGCTGGGCGGCTCGCACCCCAGCCAATACTTTTTCAAAGCTGCCCGGGACCCGGGTGACGCGGGCGAAGATTTTCGGGTCAACCGCATCCATACTGACGGTGATCCGGCTGAGGCCGGCACGGGCAAGTGGGGCAGCCATCTCAGCGAGGAGATGTCCGTTGGTGGTGATGGCAATGTCCAGCGGGTCCCCGGCAGGATTGGTGCGAAGCTCAGCAAGTTGAGCCACCAACGAGATGATGTCCTTACGTAACAGTGGCTCGCCGCCGGTCAGCCGTACTTTCTGGATCCCGAGGCTGACGAAGACCCGGATCATGCGCAGGTAATCCTGCATGGGCAATTCGGCGAATTGGGCGCCTTCGGTTCCGGTGCGGCAATACACGCACTTGTAGTTGCAGCGGTCGGTGATGGAGACACGCAGATCGGTGATGGTGCGTCCGAACTTGTCTTTCATGAGCAGCGGCATTGGCAAAGAACCGGGGATGCCGGTCACCGGGCTGAGAAGAGCGTCCGAGGTTTGCGAGTCCGGCAACGACATGGGAAAGCAGCTCCGGTGTACGATTGCAACCTTTGATGCACGAACGTATCAATTTCGGCCTTAGCCACGAAGTTGGGCCGTGGCAGGTTCCGTATCCTTATGACAATTAGAGCATTTTTGTGCCTCTGCCGTTACGGGCGGGCAAGCGCCCGGCTGGCCGGGGAGCGATCCGGCGGGGGAAGAAATGCTCTAAACCGTGCCGGGACAGCAACTCCGGGCTTCCCAATGCCCCAATCCTGCACTATAGTCAGTTAAATCAATGGATACTCCGACCGAGACGAAATCGCAAGTCCAACACGGAACTGCCGGATTCCCTTCTTCCTCCGGCAAGTCTTTTAACGGGTTCTTCAGCGGGAATAAGCGCTGGAATTTCCGGAAGAACGACCTCATCGACGCGCGCGCCCGGCGGCTCTTTGAGACCACGGCCTATGCGTGCGAGAACGATGCATATCCTTTCCAGATCCCGCTTGAAGGACGAACCGGCCCGCAGGTGAAGGCGGACGGACATTCCATGCTGATGCTGTCGTCCTATGACTACCTGGGACTGATCGGCGATCCTCGGATTGACGCAGCTGCCATTGAAGCCATCAGGAAGTACGGCACGGGGACGGGCGGAGCTCGCCTGCTGACCGGAACCACAGACCAGCACGTCCTCATGGAGCAGGACCTCGCCGCCTATAAAGGAACGGAAGCGGCTATCACCTTCAGCTCAGGATATTTGGCGAATGTGGCGGTGCTGGGTGCGCTGCTGGGTCCGGCGGATCGCGTGATCATGGACTCGCTTTGCCACCGTAGCCTTACCGATGCGTGCCGGTTCGCCGGAGTGCAGTTGCAGCGGTTCCGGCATAACGATGCCTCGTCTTTGCGGCAGGAATTGCAAAATGGATGCCAGGCGAACCGTACCTTAGTTATCTCAGACGGCGTTTTTTCCATGGATGGGGATGTCTGCCACCTGCCCGAGATTCTGGAGGTCAAGAAGGAATTCGGGTTCTTCCTGCTGGTGGATGAGTCGCATGCGTCCGGAGTGATTGGAGCCCGCGGCCGGGGAACCGATGAACATTTTGGCATAGCGACGGAGGAAGTCGACATCTGGACTGGTTCGCTGGCTAAGTCGATTCCCTCTACTGGTGGTTTTGCTGCTGTGTCGCATGAGTTGGCGATCTATCTTCAGCATGGGGCTTCGCCGTTTATTTTTTCCGCGGCCTTGAGCCCGGCTGCGGTGGCCGCTATCCGCGAGGGCCTGGCGATTTTGCAGCAAGAGCCGGAACGGGTGGCAAAGATCAAGCACAATGCGGATTTTCTGCGGAGCGGCTTGTGCTCGCTGGGCTACGACACAGGGTTGTCGGAGACGGCGGTCATTCCGGTGATCCTCAATGATGAGACCACGACCGGGTTGTTTGCCCGGCGTCTTCGCGACCATGGCATTCTGGCCACTCCGGTGCTGTTCCCGGCGGTTCCCCAGGATTCGGCCCGGTTGCGGCTGTGCGTGACGGCCGCGCATACGCAGAGCGATCTAGAATACGCGCTGGATGTGTTCGAAAAAATGGCGCGGAACTAATTCGAGCGGATTCTCCCAAAAAAGTGCGCGAAAAGAGCAAAAGCCCCCCAAGGAGGCGGTTTGGGCCGGGTGGCAGTGTGCGCCTTATGCGCGTGCGTGAGAACGCGGAAACAAATCGCAGAATTGAAACAGGCCCGTAGGGCCGGGGCCAAACGTATCAGATGCCCTCAGGGGCTAAAGCCCTCATCAATCCGATTCTTTATGGCCCGACTAAAGTCGTGCCCTGATACAAAGCCAAAACTCGGCTTCCCATCGAGCTGCTGTCGTTGAAATACCATGCGCTTGGTCCCTAGAAATGTAGAAACTATAGGTACGGGCGTAGCCGGGACGCTCGAACCAAGCGGGGGAAAGAAACTTTGGTAGGCACGAGGAGACTCGAACTCCTGACCTCTACCGTGTCAAGGTAGCGCTCTAACCAACTGAGCTACGCGCCTGCGCCGTGCATCTCGCTATCATATCAAAACCTCATGTACCATCAAGATTCTTGGCTGCAAGCCATGAGGATCTCGACCCTTTGCTGAAAGAACTCCGCGCAGCCCCGAACCTGCTCACTTTCCTGCGTCTGTGCCTTATACCCTTCCTGGTCATCGCTGTCCTTGAGGCTCACTACCGAACCGCGCTTAGCCTTTTCGTCATAGCAGGGCTCAGCGACGGCCTCGATGGCCTGGCGGCAAGATTGCTCAAGCAGCAAACCCAGATCGGCCAATATCTCGATCCGGTCACCGATAAGCTCCTGCTCAGCACCCTGTTCCTGGTGCTTATGCACCAGGGGCTCGTGCCCCGCCGCGTCACCGTCCTGGTGTTTAGCCGTGATCTCGGCATTCTGATCGTTGCCGCGCTTCTCTACATCAGTCTCGGCATGCGAGACTTCCGTCCCAGCATCTACGGCAAGACCAGCACCTGCGCCCAGATCCTCGCGCTGCTGGCCGTATTGCTCTGCCAGATCTATGCCCCCATGCCCCTCGTCATGCTCCGTACCCTGGCGCTCTATGCCACCGCGCTCCTGACCATTGTCTCTGCGCTCCACTACGCCTGGCGCACCGCCCGTCGCCTGGCCGTTGCCGAAGCTACCTAACCCATCCCATGCCGCAAGGGTTTGAAAAAATCGCTTTCAATGACAAACTATTGCCAGCACTTGGCGCGCGGTTTAACTTTACTGAAACAGTTCCTCGCCCGATCGTGAAGCAGTCGCCGGGCAGAAGTGTGGTTTCTACGAAGGCCCCCAATGTCTGAAACGATTCAAGCACGAGTTCTTCGAGTGATTGCTACCACCCAGAGAATTCCCCTCGAGAAGGTCAAGCCCGACAGCACCTTCGAAGAGCTGGGCATTGATTCGATGGACAGTATCAACATCCTCTTTGACCTGGAGAGTGAGTTCGATATCGAAATCAAGGACGAAGACGCGAAGAAGATCCAGACCATTCGTGAAATGATCGACGGCGTTACCTACCTGGTGGATTCCAAACAAAACCCATCTGCCCAAACCGCAACCGAATAAGCCGTACTGTATCGGAAGGACGCTGAGGTTTGTTACCCTCAGTCCAGCACAGTCCTCTATGAAAATGGTGTAGATGCGAGTTGTCATATCAGGAATGGGCGTGATCAGCGCTCTAGGCCTTGACCAGCAAGGGTTCTGGCATTCACTGGTGAACGGTCAATCCGGAATCGGACCGATACCACATGATGTCGGGCCCGTTGCCGAGATGGGCATGAATCAGGTCCGTTTCAAGAACGGCGCTGCCGTCATCGGGTACAACGCGGAAGCCTACTTTCCCCGCAAAGCCGCTAGCTTCATGGATCGCTTCGCCCAATTTTCTGTCGTCGCTGCCCGCGAAGCGGTGACCAGTGCCGGTATCGAATGGACCGAGGAACTTCGCGACAACACTGCGATCATCACCGGTTCCTGCATGGGCGGCAGGTTTACCGACGAGGTCGGGTATTGGGAACTCTTCCACCATGGCAGACATCGCGTCCACCCGCTCACCATTCCTTTGGGGATGAGCAACGCGGGCGCCAGCCATATTTCTATGGAGTACGGCCTGCACGGGCCTGCGTATACCTTCTCCACCGCCTGTTCCTCTTCTGCTCATGCCATCGGCAATGCCTATTGGATGGTGCGTTCCGGAGCTGTTCCCCTGGCCATCGCCGGGGGAAGTGAAACTCCCTTTTTTCTGGGCGGATTAAAGGCCTGGGAAGCCATGCGCGTGGTCAGCCCCGATACCTGCCGCCCCTTTTCCGCCAACCGTTCGGGAATGGTCCTCGGGGAAGGCGCCGCCATGCTGGTCCTGGAGCCGCTGGAGCACGCCTTGGCTCGCGGAGCCAGGCCCTTGGCCGAAATCATCGGTTTCGGTATGTCGGCCGATGCGTGTCACGTCACTCAGCCTTCCGCCGAAGGCGCCGCTCGCGCCATTCGTGCGGCGATGCGCGATGGCGGTTTAGCTCCGGAGCAAGTTGGCTACATCAACGCTCATGGAACAGCAACCGAGGCCAATGACCGCATGGAATCGGCGGCCATCCATGCCGTGTTTGGCAGCCATGCCGATACGCTCCCCGTCAGTTCCACTAAGTCCATGCACGGTCACACGCTGGGAGCCGCAGGGGCGATTGAGGCCGCGGCCACAGTGCTGGCCCTGCGCAATGGAGTGCTGCCCCCCACCATGAACTACACTCACCCCGATCCGGAATGTGAGCTCGACGTGATTCCCAATCAGGCCCGGACGAAACAGGCCGAAGCAGCCCTCTCCCAATCCTTCGCCTTCGGTGGCTTAAACGCAGTCCTGGCCTTCCGAGCCATCCCCTGACCTTCAGTCCAGCGGCAAGTTTATAAAATTCGATAAAATTCGATCGTTTTTGCGGTTTTTGCAGGATAAGCGGGTGCGAGGTTTCCGTTTTCCCGGCTCAGCGGCGCCGGCCGAAGCGGTTCTTTTGTATGGAGAACGGAACTCTGGTATCTGGGGCGGAACTGAACGGGGGAGCTGGAGGCGCCGAGGAAGTGGGTTCCGCCGGGTGAAAGAGGTGAGCGAAAACGGACTGGCTGCGGTCATAGGCAGGGCCAATGGGCCTGTCGGGGGGCGGTGGGATATCGGCTGCCGCGTCAGGAGAGGGTTCGGGGACGGCGGGGCGAGGATCTTCTCGTTCTGGCGCCGGTGCAGGGTCTGGCTGGGGGTCGATGGTTTCCCCCTGACGCTCACGACGCCACGCGGAAGCGTAGATATCCGCTGGGGGGAGCGGAGGGGCGGATTTCTTGTCGGAGGCGGCGGCGCGTCGGTCAGGGATGAGGCCTTCGATAGCCACGATCATCTGGATGGCCTTGACCTGGCCGGTGATGCTGCCACGGGTTGTTTCGGGGGCCATCGCGGCGATTTCCCAGAGGCGGTCCAAGACTCTTTGTCGGAGCTGTTCGCGGCGATCTTCCCTCCGGCGTTGTTCTTCCGCGGCAAGGCGGGACAGGTCTGCTTCCTGCTGGAGGCGCTGTTGCTCCATGGCGGCCCGGTGCTCGAGGATGTAGGCGCGGACACGGGGCTTGGCTTTGGTGTAGTCGGCGGTGTCGGGGTTGAGTCCGGCGGCCTCGGCGGCTTCGCGGTCGGTCATGGTTCCGGAGAGGAGGTTGCGGACAAAGACCATCTCCTGATCGGTGATGAGGTCGGTTACGTTATTTTTGGGCATAAGTGGCTCCTTCGAGCGGTTAAGCAAGTGAGTGGAGACTGGCCGGGGCGGCCAGTTGTGGGATTTTTGTTTTTTGAAGCAGGGCGGAAG
>JBAVQC010000127.1:0-3047 GCA_049693715.1 Acidobacteriaceae bacterium
GGGCGGGGGAGGGGAGGGAGGAAGAAGCACCAAACAGCCCGCGGCCAATCGCAAAGCAGGGCAATAAGGCGACCAGCAGGAAAACGATCATCCACAAGGTGAAGCGGGTAGAGGCACGCAATCCGGACGCAAACCTGAGGGCTGCCCAGGCTACAGCCGTCAACAACAACCCCTGCCAGATGCTCGCAATCAGCAGTTCGGCAGGACCGGTCGAAATGAATTGCCCCAACAAAATCGCTTCCATGGGATTACTCCGCCTGCTCGATTGCATCCTTTAGACGTTGCAACTCTTCGGGGGTCACATCGCCGTCGCCGAGCAGGGATAACATCAACTTCTCCCTCGAGTTACCGAAGAAACGGCTCAGCACCAGACGCACCTCTGAACTGCCGGCCTCTGCTTCCGCTACGACGGGAACGTAGTAAAAGGCACGGCCTTCCTTGCGATGCTGCACGTACCCCTTTTGCTCCAAAATTCTTATCGTGGTGAGCACGGAGTTGTACGCCAGGGCATTCTTTCGGGGTAATGCCGCGGCGATGTCACTGACCGTCGATTCTCCACGCGCCCAGAGAATTTTCATCAATCTCAATTCCGCTTCGGTGAGCGTGGGCGATTTTTTAGGTGGCATAGAGAAGTCCCGAAATAAAGCGTATCGCGGCCCATCCCAAATGTCAACTAATCAATTAATACTTTGGCTTCCGGTTACTATGCTCTGGAGAACCAACATCCTGGAGGTTACGTTGTCCTTGTCCCTCGACCTTCGATCCAGCTCAAGGCCGCCCATCGACGTAATCACCAGCCCCTTTGCCCGTTTCGCCAGGATGGAAGCCGCGGGCGGCATCCTGCTCCTGCTGGCCACCGCCGCGGCGTTGATCTGGGCCAACTCGCGCTGGGAGCACAGCTACCACCAGATCTGGTACACCCAGGCCACCATTACCCTGGGCCAGGTCTCGCATTCCGAGAGCCGTCATGAGTGGGTGAACGACGGCCTCATGTCGATCTTTTTCTTCCTGGTCGGTCTTGAAATCAAGCGCGAAGTTCTCATTGGTGAGCTCTCCACTTTCAAGCAGGCTGCCTTTCCTTTCATGGCGGCGATCGGCGGGTCGGTAGTTCCGGCGCTGATCTACACAGCCATCAATAAAGGAGGCGCCGGCGCCAATGGTTGGGGCATCCCGATGGCCACGGATATCGCCTTTGCGCTGGGCGTGCTGGCGTTGCTGGGCAGCCGGGTACCTGCGGGGCTGAAGGTCTTTGTTGCCGCGCTGGCGATTGTGGACGACATCTTTGGCGTGCTGGTCATCGCGCTCTTTTATACCCAGCATATTTCGCTGATCGCGCTGGGCCTGGCTTTCGTAGGCGTCGCTGTTTCTTTTGGCGCCAATTGGCTGGGCATTCGCAATCCCGCGATTTATGCATTGATCGGGGTCGGCGTGTGGGCTGCGGTGCTCAACTCGGGCGTGCACGCGACCATTGCCGGAATTCTGCTGGCCTTCACCATTCCGGCGCGCAGTTCCATCGACAAAACGGAATTCCTTCGCCAGAGCCGCGGGCTGCTCGATCAATTTGAGCAGAATGATCCGAACTCCTACCAGGCCCACCATGCTATCCATGCGTTGGAGCAGAAGTGCGAGATGATCGAGTCTCCGCTGCACCGCATTGAGCATGCTCTTCAGCCGTGGGTCTCATTTCTCATCATGCCCATCTTTGCCTTTGCCAATGCTGGAGTCCATATTCTGGGTAAGACCAGCGCGGCCCTGGCTCACCCCATCGCCCTGGGAGTGATGCTGGGCCTGCTGCTGGGCAAGCCGATTGGCATCACTTTGTTTGCGCGGCTGGCATCTGTTGCCGGTCTCGGGTCGCTGCCTACAGCGGTCACCTGGAGCCAGATCTTCGGCGCCAGCTGGCTCTGCGGCATCGGCTTTACCATGTCGCTGTTTATCGCCGGACTCGCCCTGGGCAGCGGCGATGTGCTGGATATGTCGAAGATTGGAACCCTGGCGGCCTCGATCGGCGCCGGATGTGTCGGCAGCATCCTGCTGCTCAAGAGCGGCAAGCCGCTGACGGCGGCCAAGGTTTAGTCGCGCCGAGCGTGCGGTCATGTTCGGCTTTAGACAGCAGGCCCTACGGGACTCGGGAAGCAAAGCAGGAAGGATTCAAGTACTGCTTGCCCTTTGCCGGCGTATAAGGATTGCTGCACAAGCGGTCTGGCCGGATCCCTTTGGCGGCGCCGACGTTCGCAATATCGCCACTGGCAGCCGCGTTGAAGGGCTGACCAGAGCGAGTGGTAAAGATACCGGCCGTGCTCCACCCTCCAGCGACAGCATTGAGAATCGGATTGGAGATGCCGAAGGCCTGGCCGCGGCCGAATGGCAAGCTCGTAAACAAAGCTCACGCTGGGCAGCTGAGGGATATCGAAGCCGGCAACGCTGCGATCGAGGCGTAGTGGGAAACAATGGAGGCCCGCATGGGCCTTGCATTATTTCCCACGCCCTATCAGAGGGATGAACAAGCTCAGCCCTCGGTCGCGTGATACTCAGAAGTGTAGCTTCAGGGCAAATTGAATCTCACGCTCCGTTGTTGCTGTGGTGGTGATCAACCCAAACGTTGTGTCCGTTATCCCCGTGTCTGGAACACCGAGCGGAGTTAGATTGAGCGCGTTAAACAACTCGGCTCTGAACTCCAGATTTGTTTCGCGTCTGACCGGAAGCGGAAACGATTTGGCGACCGAGAAGTCCAGATTGGTCACATGGGGCGAGCGAAGATCGTTTCGCCCTTCCGTTCCGAAGGTGAACGCGGCAGGTGTGGTGAAGCATGCCGTATTCAGATACTGCGTCCCGCCATTTTTCTCATAGGGATTACTGCATATGCGATCCGGTCGGATTCCGTTTGCAGCCCCCACGTTGGCGATGTCACCACTGGCGGCTGCATTGAACGGTTGCCCCGATCGTGAAGTGAAGATGCCGGATACACCCCATCCGCCCGCAACGGCGTTGACGATCGGGTTCGATAGATTGACCGGCTCCCCCCGTCCAATGGGGAGGGTATAGAC
>JBAVQC010000128.1:0-34864 GCA_049693715.1 Acidobacteriaceae bacterium
CAACTCATAGCCATGCGCTTGAAATGCGCTTGAAACCCGATTCCAGCCCTCGTACACTCACCCCACTCGCTCCCCTTAGAACGGACGCTCCAAGACCATCCACTCCGTTCTAACGCAGACTCTAAAGCCCGATTCCTTTCCGTAGTGTTGCGGCATGGCTGGAAGCCATGCCCTGATACAAAGCCAGTCCTGATCCCATCAGAAGCGAAGCACTGCAAGGGAATCGGGAGCCGCCTCGCCTTGGAAAAATGTAGAAACTCCAGCCTATACTCTGCAAGGGATGGCACCCGGCGTGCCGTGGGGCGTATGTGGGCCGAAAAAGATGGGCGCGGCCCACCATAGCTTTCACTTAAGGTCGCGTTTGACGGCGGATTAACCAATACACCGGAAGTCCAGCGATCACCAGCACCAGCCCAGGCCAGGTCGTTGCCGGACGATCAATGAAAAGACAAAGCACAACCGTGCTCGCCCCAAGAACATAGATGGCCGGTACGACCGGATACCCCGGCGTGCGATACAAACGTTCTGCATCCGGCCGTTTGTACCGCAGCACCACCACCGCGGCAATCGTAAGAATATAAAACAACAGCGCCGCCGAGATAATGTAGTCCAGCAAGTCGCTGTACAAGTTGCCGTAGCCTTTAGCCGGGGAGTACGTAGTGAGCAGCACCAAAAGGCCGGCCCATATCCCCTGAAACAAAAGCGACCATCCGGGTACGCGAGCTCCATTCAGCCGGCCGGCGGCAGGGAAGAACAGCTTGTCCCGGGCCATCGCGTAATACGCGCGCGGACCAGCCAGCACCAGGCTGTTGATGCAACCAAAGGTTGACACCATAATGACTGCGGCCAACGCCTGCCCTCCCCATGAGGGAAAAATTGCCTGCAGCATTGCCGTCGCTACGCGATCGTGGGGCGCATGTTGAATGGAGGGGAAGTCCAGCACCGCCAGATAGGCGAGGTTTGCGGCCAGGTACAACAGCATCACGATCACCGTTCCCATGGCAAGCGAGCGGGGAAGCGTGGTCCTTGGATCCTTAACTTCTTCAGACGCAAACGTGATATCGTGCCACGAATCCGCAGCGAACAGCGAGCCCGACTGGGAAACGCAAAACACCATCACCATGCTCAGGATGGCAATGAGAGAACTGCCCGGATGCAACGTAGACGGCCGCTGCCAGAAGACAGCCAGGTTCGCATGCACCGACGAAACGTGCCAGCCCGCAGTCAGGCCCAGCAAAATCAGTGCTCCGAGAGCACCCAGCTTGGCGACCGTGAACGAATTCTGGATAATCTTTCCATACTCGATGCCCAGCGCATTGGTCGCGGTGAGCAGAGCGATTACCAGCAGGCCAACCAACTGGGCAGTGGATAGCGTAAGCGCGTAGTGGGCGGAGAGGTGTATGGGCGGAATCAGGTAACGCGATTCGGAGATCGACGGCGCCAGAACGCCCAGGAACCGGGCAAACGCAACTGCCACTGCGGCAATCGTTCCCGTCTGGATCACGGTAAAGAGCGTCCACCCGTAAAGGAAGCCCCAAAGGGGCGAGTACGCCTCGCGCAGGTAGAGGTACATACCGCCCCCGCCAGGCATCATCGAAGCCAACTCGCCAAAAGAAAACGCCGCCGCGATGGTGAGCACCGCAGCAAAAACCCAGGCTGCCAGGAACCACCCCGGACCGCCCAGGATACGCGCCATATCGGCCGGAACGATAAAAATCCCAGATCCGATCATGACGCCAATCACGATCATGGTGGAGTCAAAGAGGCCCAGCGCCCGTTTGGGCCTGCGTTTCTCTTGGATCTCTTCTCGCTCTTCGCGAGTAGGTTTGGCGACTGGGTTCACTGCCAAGATGCTATAACGTTCTCCAATTCAGGGGAAAACAAACCGCGGGTACGAAGGGCCGCAGCGGGGGCTCCCTACTTTCGGGACCGCCGAATCTCTTCCGTGAGAATAATCGCCTCCGCGATCTCGCGGATCGCCTTCCGCTTCTGCCGGCTTTGCTTTTGCAACGCCAGATACGCACCCTCTTCATCCAGGTGCAATTCCCGTTGCAGAATTCCCTTAGCACGATCCATCAGCTTTCTCACCTCAAGCCGATCGGCGAGCAGCACGCGTTCGCTTTCGAGGCGCGCCATCTCCAGCTCCGCGCCGACCAGAAAGCCAATCATGGTGATCAGCCGCACCTGGCGCGGGCTGTGGTGGTGGGGCTTGCGATGCTGCACATTGATGACCCCTACCAGCTTGCCCCGGCAAAGAATAGGCACGGAAAGAAACGCTTCGAAGTGATCCTCAGGCAAATCGTTGAATCTCTTGAAACGGGGATCGCTCCACGCCTGGGATCCGATGGCCACAGGCCGTTGATGCATAGCCACCCAACCGGTAATGCCCTGGCCCAACTGCAAGTCAAGTTCGTCTACCAGGTCGGCATGGGGATTCTTGGAAGCGCGCAACACCAGCTTCTCGCCTTCGAGAACGTAGACGAAACAGGAATCACACATCACCACCGTGGAGACAAAATCAACTACCCGTTCGAGCACAGCATGAAACGGATCCGCGGCCGCCATGCGGCTGCCAATCTCATGCAGGAACTCGATATCTCGTACTTCCTCGGCCCTGGGGCCTTCTTCGGTCATTCCCACACCCCACGTCTGGTTAAGACGGCGAGAAATATGCGCCATTTTACTGTTGCTTTCGTGCGCTGGTACCGATACCCTAAGCTCGTTTCCGTCCTAGTGCAGCGTCCTGCCAGGTTACGGGTGGTGAACGTTCTCCCTGTCGAAACGTAACCCTTCACCAGGTCTTTCTCTCTGTATTTTCTGTAGTACCAGCTTCCAGGTTGAAGACTGATCGTTCTCCATTTCTCCACCCTGGTTTCCAGGGGGCTGGTTCATGCGTTGAGGTAAGGGAGTACAGATGCAAACTGTTTCCTCATAAGCGCAGCGCACAAGGCACCCGGCGCTGCCTGACGGAGCTTTGTTCCACATCGACAGCAATCCGGGAAAGTTCCAATTCTACCATCCAAAATCGCCGGACATGGCCATTTGGAAAGATCTAAGGTGGTTCAAAAATGAGTCTAAGCAGGCGTGATTTTCTGATGAGGGTAGGCCGGGCCGGCGGGTATAGCGCCGCCTTCACGATGATGCAGTCCCTCGGGCTGTTGCCCGTCATGGCTTCGGCAGCAGCCACCGTCGAGCACCCGGCAGACTCCGGCAAGGGTACCAGTGTAGTGATCCTGGGCGGGGGCATTGCCGGCCTGGTGTCCGCGTACGAGTTGAGCAAACTGGGCTATACCTGCACCCTGCTCGAGGCCCGGGAACGCGTCGGCGGCAGGAACTGGACAGTTCGCAACGGCACCAAGGTCGAGTTCACCGATGGTTTCACCCAGAACTGCGTGTTTGGCGAAGGTCTCTACCAGAACGTAGGCCCGGCTCGTTTGCCGTCGGTGCATCGAACCATGCTCGGTTATTGCCGCGAGCTAGGGGTTCCGCTGGAAGTCGAAGTCAACGCCTCGCGCAGTGCCTTTCTGCAGGCGAGCACGCTCGAGGGCGGCAAGACCGTGCAAAACCGGCAGGTGGAATTCGATACCCGCGGCCACGTCTCAGAGCTCCTGGCCAAGTGCATCCAGCGCGGCGCCCTCGATCAGGAACTGAGCTACGACGACAAAGAGCAGATGATCGAATTCCTCAAAACATATGGGGATCTCTCGCCCGATCTGTTCTACAAGGGATCGTCGCGCGCCGGATGGAAGGTCAGTCCCGGCGCGGCCGACAGGGTGGGTGTTCCCCACGACCCCCTGGACATGCGCGCCCTTTTGTCGGCTCATCTCTGGCGCGAGTTGATGGAAGAAGACGAGATCGACTGGCAGGCAACGATGTTTCAGCCAGTGGGCGGGATGGACCAGATTCCCATGGCTTTCAAGAAAAAGCTGGGCACCGTGATCCGGCAACCCGCGGAAGTGGTCCAGATCCGCCAGAACGAATCGGGCGTGAAAGTCGTGTACCGGGACGGGTCTACCGGCAGGAACGAGACGGTGAATGCGGACTACTGCGTTTGCGCCTTGCCGCTGACCATCCTCAAAACCATGGATACCGATTTTTCTCCTGAGTTGAAGGCGGCCATCGATGGCTGTTCCTATGACTCTGCCTACAAGATTGCCTGGGAGTCACGCCGCTTCTGGGAGCAGGAGAGCAACATTTACGGCGGCCTTTCCTTCCTTCGTGCACCCGTAGACACGGTCTGGTATCCGAGCGCCAGGATGTTCTCCGAAACCGGCATCATTCTAGGTGGCTATGGAATTGAAAACGGCTCAGAATTCGGCAGTTTGCCCGGTCCGGAAGCCAAGCTGGCTGCCTCCCGCAAATCGATCGAGCTCCTGCATCCCGGCTGCTCCCAAGAGCTGAAGAACCCCATCTACGTTAGTTGGGGGCACATACCGCACAACCTCGGTTCCTGGGTCAGCGGCGCTGACGCCGGCGCTCCAGCCGGTTACGAGGTATGGACCAAGCCCCAGGGTCGCATCTTCCTGGCCGGCGACCATACCAGCCACATCGTCGGTTGGCAGGAAGGGGCAGCCCTTTCCGCGCATCGCGCGCTCGATCTGATCGCCGCCCGCGTGGCTAAGGTTTAATCCCTGGTCACGTCTCTGACGCTTTGTATTACGGCACGGCTTCAGTTCGGGTCATTTGAAGGGAACGGGCTTTAGGCCGTACATAAAGGCGCAATGATCGAGGGCTTTAGCGGATGTGTGAGAACGCGGAAAACAAATTGCAAAGCTGAAACAGGCCCGTAGGGCCGGAACCAAACGTCAGCCCAGCCCGGAAGGGCTGGGACATCGATTCCCCAATGCCCTCCGAGCGCCGGAGGCGCGGCACTGGCGAATGAATGGAGTGCCGCGCCTCCAGCGCTCCACAATCTTGGGTATCCGTCCTCCCAGCCCTTCCGGGCTGGGAGGAAGTTTGGCACCGGCCCTACGGGCCTGTTTCCGTTCTGCGATTTGTTTTCGCTTTCTCACGCAGCGCCTAAGGTAGGTTTTTCTATCATTCCTCACGCTCGGTCGCTCGGAAACGGCGGCAAAGGCCGTACCCTTCAAAAGAGTGACTTTCACACGCAGCCTGTTCAGCTGTGATGAGCGAGAGGAATCAGGGGGCCAATCTGATCATTATGCCGCCGGCGCAGGATGTGCGGGGTGACCAGGATGGCCAGGTTGCTTACATCGAATTCTTTGGTGGTGCTGCTCAGCGCTGAAAAGCCGGGCAGTTCGGTCAGCCCGGGCGTGCCACTCACCGCATTCGATTCCTGCCGGGTGAGGTCGCCCACTACCAGCGCACTGGCTCCGTTGGCCAGATGGATGTCGGCGGTGTAGCTGCGATTGGTAAGCACCGGCAGGCCGTTGAGACTGCTACCCTGGAGCGCCTGAATTTTGAGGTCCAGCTTCATTACCACATCGTCGTTGCGCTCAATCCGCGGAGTGACTTTTAGCGTCAGCCCCAGGTCCTGGTACTGCACCTGGGGAATCGGCTGGGCGCTGGCAAGGCTGCCGGCGCTGATCCCCAACCCACCCAACACGCTGGAGAGCCCGGCGCTGGTGATTCCAGGAATACTTACCGATGAGGCGGCAATGCTGGAATAGCTGGACGTCGTGATGGGATATCGCGTGCCACTGCGGATCGTTCCTTCGGCGTTGTCTTCGAGCCGGAGCTGGATCTGGTCAAGCGAGCGTGTGTCGCTCGAGTTAAGGCTCAGGTTTCCGGTTATGCCGTTGCTAGTGAGGCCGGTCAGGGTGAGGCCGTTACCGAAAGTGGCAAATGGCTGGGTCAAAATCGAGCTGCTCACCTCACCCGAGGCGATCAGAATGGCGGCGATGGCCGCGAAGTCCCCAGCGTTTGCCAGGCCACTGGAGATGATCTGCTGCACCAGGCTCGAGTTTTGCGAGATTACGCTGTTTAACTCGGTGGATACATTGAAAACAGTCGTTGTTTGGGGCAGCTGCACGCCGACCACCCGTGTCCGCGTACTCGCCACCTCGTAGATCTTTACGTCCAGCAGGACCTCACTCTTGCCGTCCAGAAGGTCGGCCAGGGTTTTATTAAGAGCCTTGAGACTGGACGCGGGTGCGCGCACCGTCACGGTACCCAACTCCGGCTGCACCGCCACTTGCTGGATACCAAGCACGTTCTTGGCCAGGTTGCCCATGTCACTAAACTCAGTGGGTGTGAGGCCGGGCAGGCGAAGGGTCTCGAGGGATAAGCGGTCGTATTTGTCGTGGTTTTCCTTGGTGTCTTTGGCGATCAGAACCCGGGCCGGGTCGAGCGGCACCATGAAGGAATTGGTCGCCAGGCTCAACAGGTGCGCAGCATGAGCGAAATCCACGTCGTCGGCGTCGAAGCCGATGGTCTTGGTGGCCAGGGAACCATCGTCCACCATGCGCAGGCCGTAGGCTTCGATCACCCGCCGCAGCACTTCCTGCTCCGTGCTGCGGAAGTGAAAGCTTTGTTTTCCCGCCTTCGGGGTCAACTCAATGGCGGGGGCGAAGTTCGCGGTAACGGTATCGGGAGGGAGACCGGCGAGGTTTGCCAGGCCATCGATATGCTGGGCAACCTCCTGGTTTTTGGGATCGAGCGCCAGGGCCTGGGCAAGCTTTGCGCGGGCGACCTCATTCTGCCCCTGTTGCCGGGCCTTATCAGCCTCTTGTAATAGTTTGGTGACGCTGTGCTGGCGTGCGATTTCGAAGTCGAGCGCGTAATCGTGATTGGAAGGATCCGCTTTCGATGCCTGGGCGAAGGCCTTCTCCGCCGCGTCCACATCTCCCTTTTCCATGGCGCGTACGCCTTGCACATAAAACTTTTCCGCGGTCCGCGTCTGCCGAGCGGAGGGTGCGGACGCCGCGGGCGCTGCGGGCGGGGACTGTTGTGCATAGCCCGCAAGGGGCGAAAGGGCGCACCAGGCGGCAAGGAGGCGGACTAAACGCATGAATTTGGCATCACTGAATTTGGCATCACTGAACGTGGCATCACTGAACGTGGCATCACTGAAAGTATCGTAGGGGATGACCCAAAAATTGGGCAAGTTACCATTTCCACGGGATCCAGGATTCTCGCGCGGATGGAGTCTAGAGGAGCGCCTGCAAGGTCCCGGTGCAGACCTCGGGTTGGTGCTGAAGCAAGGTCTGATAGGGAAAGACTCCTGTAGCCACGGCAATGGTAGGCAGCCCATTGGCTCTGGCCGCGGCAATATCGGATGGCGTGTCACCGACCACACACACTTTGACCTGGGGGCCTGCAAGTTTCCGCGCTGCAGCGAGCGCATGCGCAATCATGTCGGAGCGCACGGCGTGGTGGTCGCTGAATCCGCCGAAACTGAACCAGTCGCGTAGTCCCGCGATCTCGATCTTCAACCATCCGATTTGTTCCAGGTTGCCGGTGGCCACGCCCAGAAGTTTGCCGCGGTTCCTGAGGTAGGACAACATCGACAAGACGCCGGGCATCACGGTTACGCTCATGTCCTGGCGCTTATCCTGCACTCTGGTGCGCAGGCACTCAAGGATTTCCTCGAGACGCGGCTGCCATACCTCGTCGTCAATCGCCGCGAGGCGAAATGCGTCACGAAGAATTGCGGTATCGGTGCTGCCGTGCACCGCAACGCCGTCCATCGACAGAGGCTGGCCCATCACCGCCTCTACGCTCCAGGAGAAGGCGTCGGTGTGTACGCCGCCGTGGGCCTGGAGCAGGGTTCCATCGATGTCGAAGAGGTAGGCGTCGCAGCCGTCCCAGCGAAATCCATCGCGGACAATCACCGGGCCCTCAGCCGGGGCAGTGTTCACCCGGCCGGCTTGCTGCTGCACTAGGTGCGCACCGTCTGCTTGTTCTCAAAGGGCGCGGGGCGGTCCGCGCGGGGCGGACGCTTGAGTCCATTGCGAATTTGTTCCGGATCGAGTTTCAGTTCCGCGATGGTACGGCGAAGCGTGTTGCGGTGCATGCTCAGCTCCCGCGCCGCTTTGCACTGGTTTCCCCTGTGATGCGACAACACTTCGAGAATGAAGCGTCGTTTGAACTCACGCACTGCTTCGTCGTAATGAATGCCGCCGGCGTGCATTTGCGTCACAAGACTATCCAGCTCACGTTTCACGAAAACCTCTTTCTCTTTCCTACCCGCTCGACTGCCGGGTTTGTGTTTGCGCAGTGTTAAAACGAACTTCCGAACTCGGCTTCAACCAGTTAGGTTGACCCATCCGGAGCGCCTGCAGGCCCTGACGGATTTCTTCCCCTAAAGCAAACGGTACAACCTGTGAGCCGCCGTGAGCCGCGGTCAAAAAGACCGGAGCCAGGCGGGAATTACTCAACCAATCCTGCCGAGGCAAAAATGCCACGATCCCCATCAGGACAAGCGTCACGATCACACAGCCCTTGACCAACCCAAACACTGCACCAAGTAGTCGATCTACAATACCCAAGCCCACGCCGCGAAACAAGCCACGCAGCAAACGCCCCACAAGACCGGCCAACAACATCACCAGAAGCGCAATGATCAGGAACGCAATCAGGTTCGCCGCCTCGCGGTTGTGGACCACGCGCAGAAGCCAGAGTGAGAATCCTCCGTAGTTTGCTGCAGCGATGAAGAGCCCAAGAATCACACCGGCCAGCGAAAAGACTTCGACAAAAAAACCCTTCACGAAAGCAGAGACCACAGATACTAGCAGAACAATCACGATCAGCAGGTCGGCCAAATTCATGCTTAGAGTTCCTAAAGCGGGGGGCCGGTCAACAAATCTAACGCCTGCTCATATTTTTCCTGCGTTTTGCGGACTACGTTTTCCGGGAGCTCCGGCGCGGGCGGCTGCTTATTCCAACCCACCGACTCCAGATAGTCGCGGACAAATTGCTTGTCGAACGAAGGTTGCGCCGCTCCGGGACGATATCCTTCGCTGGGCCAAAAGCGGGAAGAGTCCGGCGTCAACACCTCGTCCGCCAGCACAATTCCTTTTGCGGTCAGTCCAAATTCAAATTTGGTATCGGCCAGAATCAGGCCGCGGCCGGCTGCGTGAGCAGAGGCCTTGGCATAAATCGCGAGGCTGAGCCGGCGCAGGTCTTCTGCATGGTTGCCGCCAACGCGCGCGACCATTTCGTCGAAAGAAATATTTTCGTCATGCTCGCCGCTCATGCTTTTGGTCGCGGGAGTGAAAATTGGTTCCGGCAAACGCTCCGATTCGCGCAAGCCGGACGGTAACGAGATGGCGGAGATTTTTCCTGTTTGCTGGTAATCTTTCCAGCCCGAGCCGGAGAGATATCCCCGCACCACACACTCGGCGGGAAACATCCGCGCGCGATTCACCAACATGGACCGGTCACGCAACTCATCCTGGTAAGGCTTCAACTCCGCGGGATATTTCTCTACATCCGCCGTAACCAGATGATTGGGGACGAGATCACTGAGGTACTCGAACCAAAACAAAGAAATTTGGGTTAAGACGCGGCCTTTGCCGGGGATTCCTGTGGCCAACACATGATCGAATGCGGAGATTCGATCGGTCGCTACCATGAGCAGAAGATCTTCTACCGCATACAGATCGCGGACCTTACCTCGAGCAAAGAGTTGGAGGTCTTCGAATTCGGTAGCGATGAGCGTCGGCAACGGTTCGGCCTCGGGAGAGGAATGACTTTCCGATTGTCCGAGGTGCCGACAGCTTTGTCAACGCAGGAAAAGTCCACACTCGTGCGCAGCGACGCGGGCATCGCATTTTGGAGATCGACTGTCAAGTGGATGGCGGAATCCGATTTGGCGGAATCTGGTGGCTGATCGGTTACGCCGTGGCCAGGCGACGCTCCTGAACCCGCTCGCGCGTGCGGTTATGGGTAACGTCCTCTCCAGTCAGCCGCACTGAAACCAGCTTGGAGACGCCCGGCTCTTGCATGGTTACCCCATAGATCAGGTCAGCCGCGGTCATCATTCGCTTGGAGTGGGTAACCAACAAGAACTGCGTTTCGGTACTCATACCCTTTATCATTTCAGCAAGCCTGCCCACGTTGGTTTCATCGAGCGGAGCGTCGACTTCGTCCAGGACACAGAATGGGCTGGGTGAGTATTCGAAAATTCCCACCAGCAGCGCCAGCGCGGTGAGCGCTTTCTCACCACCCGAAAGCAGCAATACATTTTGCAGCTTCTTACCGGGTGGCGAGGCAACGATATCGATGCCGCTTTCCGCAGTGTTCTCTTCATCGGTTAACCGCATGAAGCCTTGACCGCCTCCGAAGAGGCTGGCGAAGGTCTTGGAGAAATTCTGGTTGATGCGGGCGAAGGCCTCGTCAAACTTCTGGTGTGTAATCTGATCGATTTCCCGGATGGTCGATTGGGTATTCTCGATGGCGTCGATCAGGTCTTTGCGTTGGGTTTCGAGGAAGCCGTGGCGGTCCGCCGTTTCTTTATATTCCTCGAGCGCCATCATGTTGACCGGTCCCATGGCTTCGAGTTTCTGCTTTAAGCCGCGGCAAGCCTCGTCCTCTTCCGCCAGTGCTTCGCCTTCGAGGCGCGGTACATCCTGCTGTTGACGGATTTCCGACGCTTCGATGCCCAGATCGGTCACACAAGCCGCTTCCATGTACTCGAGCTCGACCGCGAGCTTGGCGGTGTGCGTGCTGCGCGTGCTGCGAGCCTCGCGGAACGTGTCCATTTCCGAACGCAGGACCTTGAGATTGTGCTCCAGGTCTTTTAATTGCTCGCGCAACAGCCGGGCTTCTTCCGTAGATTGCGCAGCTTCTTCCAGCGCGCCTCGGCGGACTTCGGTCAGGCGCTCGCGTTCCATTTCCAGTTGTTCGTTCTCGCGGGTGCGCTGCTGCTCTTCCGCAGTAGCGGAGGCCAGCTGCTGTTCCAGCTGATTGACCCGCCGTTCGAGGTCGCCGTACATGCGGTCGATGCGGGTGAAGGCTGCTTCCGCTCCGCGGCTGCGCTCTTCCAACCCGGCCAGGATTGCGGAGACACTTGCTGCCTGCTGCTGCGCCTCCTCGCGTTGTCGGCGCAACTCCTCCATGTTCTGCTGCAGCTCGTTGACTTTGACTTCGGCAGCCTCATGCTCGGCATCGAGGCGGGCTGTTTCTTCACGCTTCTCTTCGATCAAGGTCTGGCGAACGTTGCGCAGGTCCCTGTTGCGTTCGCTCTGCACCCTCCAGTCATCGAGACGGCGCTCGAGGCGGGCCACTTCGGCATCCATCTGACGGAGCGCGGCGCTTTGGTTGGCGCTTTCCCGCTCGGCATGGCGGCGCTCTTCGCTGATTCTTTCCGATTGAGCGGCCAGCTCGCTCAAGAGCCGAGCCAACGAGGTTGCGGTGATTTCCGCACGTCCCAGCTCGGCCTCGATCAGGTCAAGCCTCTTCTGGGTCTCTCGCAACTCGCCCTTTAACGCCAGGGGACCCTCGGCTCTCGGCTTGCCTCCGGTGACGGTGACATTATGAAAGCACTCACCGGACGGAGCGAGGAAGAAGGCGTTGGGATTTTCCAGGGCCAGTGATTTGGCCGACTCTGCATCGGGAGTTACGAAGCCGTCGCGCAGTTTGGGCAGAATCACCTCGAGCGAGCGGCCAAACCCATCAAGCACCCGGATGCAATCTTTCAGACGTTTGACACCGACGCTGTTGTGCTCCGCGTCGAGAGCGTCTCCGGCAAAAGAGAACTTGGCCTGGGAGTCGTCGGGATGAACGAGGAAAGTAGCCCGCCCATCGACATCGCTCTTCAGCAGGCGCATGCCTTCATGGGCCGCATCCCAGCTTTTGACGACGATGTAATTAAGCTCATCGCGGAGAAAGGCATCTACTACGGTTTCGTATTCCCCGTTGACTTCCAGGAAGTCGGCGAGCGTGCCTACGGGGGCGAGCCCACCACCGAGAGAATTCGACTTGAGCAGCTTACGGACGGTATCGGTGGAATAGCTATGCTCGCGAATGAGCGATTGCAGTGAGTTGCGGCGGCCGGTCAGGGTGGCCATTTCGGCGCGCAAGCGGTCGACCTCGAGCTTGGTGGCGCTTTCTTCGCCACGGCGGGTTTCCGATTCCGCCCGTACCGCGACCATTTCGGCTTCGAGACGCTGCAACTGCTCAGTGACGGATTCAAACTTGAGCGAAGCCTGTCCGCGTTCCGAGCCCAGCGATGCCAGCTCGTTGCTGGCGGAGTGAATCTCACCCGCCAGCCGCTCGGCATCCTGCTCCAGCGCGGTCAAAGACTCTTCCGCATGGATGGTTTGGTTGCGTGCGTTTCCGGCCTGGCTCAGTAATTGCATGGCGTAGCGGCGTGCCGCTTCCAGCCGGTGTTCCACCCCACTGACGGCTTCGATCGCCTCGCGCGCTTGCTCCTGGCGGAGTCTTGATTCTTCGCGAACCCCCGCAGCCTCGGCGGCAGCGGTCTCGAGAAAACTCCGATGAGACTCGCGTTCGACGATCAGTCCCTGTAAGTGAAGCCGTGCCTGCTCCAGCTCTGCCGAACCGGCAGCCGCACGGACCTTCAATTCCGCGATGCGCTCCTGGTTCGCGATTTCCCGGGTGGTGGCGCGCTCCAGATCGACAGAAGCCTGGTTGGCGCGCGCATTGGCGTCTTTCGCGGTCGAATCCAACTCATAGCCGCGGGACATGCCGGTCGAATACTCACCCTCGAGGGCACCGACGTGTTCGGCGCCTTGCTCGATCTGCGCTGCCAGTTCGGCGATCTCAACCGTGAGCGTGGCCTGCTCGGCATCCATCTGCGCGATGCGACTGGCCAGCACCACGCGCAGGCGGGTTCGCATTTCGTCGCGAAGGGCGGCGTAGCGCTCCGCCTTGGCTGCTTGCCGCTTGAGTGAGCCCATTTGCCGGGTGACTTCTTCGAAGATGTCGTCGACGCGCGCCAGGTTCTGTTTGGCTTGTTCGAGGCGAAGTTCAGAAAGGCGCTTCCTGGTTTTGAACCGAGTAATGCCCGCGGCCTCTTCGATGATGGCGCGCCGGTCATGAGGCTTGGAACTCAGCAGCTGCCCGATGCGCTCCTGCTCGATGATGGCGTAGGATTCGGGGCCGAGGCCGGTGCCCATGAAGATGTCCTGGATATCGCGCAGGCGGCAGAGTTTGCCGTTCAGCAGATACTCGCTTTCGCCGGTGCGGAACAGGCGGCGGGTGACGACGATCTCGCCTTGCCGCGCGGCCGTGCGCTGAAAGCGTCTGCGGCGAACCTTCAACACCACAGGACTTTGGGTCGAGGGCTCGATGACTTCGGGCTGTTCGGTTGCCGCGACCGGGGCTTTTGCCGCGGGAACTTCTGCCGAACCTTCAACGATGGAGCCGTCTGCGCCGGAGCCGTCTGCGCCCTCGAGTAGCGGACCGGGCTGTACCTCGGCGATGATCTCTTCTGTCTCCGCGGCGCGTTCGGCCCGCATCTGCTCTTCGTCCCAGTCCGTCTTCTCCGTCTCGCCCTGATCGCCTGATTCAGACTCGAGCAGGGGGCCCTCCGCATAAGCTTCAGGATCGATGAGAGAAAGGGAGACCTCCGCCATGCCGAGGGATTTGCGCTCCCGGGTGCCGGCGAAGATGACGTCTTCCATTTTTGCCCCGCGGAGGCTCTTGGCCGATTGTTCGCCCAGCACCCAGCTCACAGCGTCAAGAATGTTCGATTTGCCGCAGCCATTCGGACCTACTACGACCGCGATCCCCTGACCCGGGAGAGTCACTTCCGTGCGATCACAGAACGACTTGAACCCCAGCATCTGGATCTTTTTAAGCTTCAGCATGGACGTGTTTCCTCTGGCCTTAGAAAGACTCTAGCGATCGCATCCCTCCGAATCAACATGGCGACCCCAACATGTTGTGGATAAATCGTACACAACCCAACTCCTAGGTTCTAAGTGGGTTTTGGTCGTTTTTATCGGCTGGGCCGTCCGGTTCATCGAGAACCGTAGAATCTTCCTAAAATGACACACCTTAGAGGCTAGTCCTACCCCCCAAACGTTACAAGTAACGTTCGGGGCACGTGTTTTACGGCGAAAGTTCGGTTGGGGTAAGGGGTTGGATTGGCTTGGCTACGGCCTAAGCGCCGACTAGGGCTTCATGGTGGGCCGGAGCAAGACTTCGCTGATGAAGGAGGTGGGAGCCTGGGTCACCAACATCGCCACCACCTGGGCGACGTCGCCGGGCTGGATCATTCGCGTTGGATCCTTGGTACTGCCGCCACCTCCGAAGTGGGTGTTGACCGAGCCCGGCGCTATGACCGATACGCGCACATTGTGTTGGCGCAATTCCTCGGCTAGCGAATAGGTCAGACCGTTGAGTCCCCATTTGGAGGCGGAATAGGCCGCGCCCTCGGGCAGGACGTTTTTCCCCGCAAGGGAGGAAATATTGATGATGTGACCCGATCGGGCAGCAATCATCAAAGGGGCCAAACCCCGGATCATCAGGTAGGGAGCACGCAGGTTGGTATGCATCATCTGATCCCACTCTTCCACCGGCAGGTTAATGAGCGGTTTGCGCAGCACACCTATGCCGGCATTGTTCACGAGGATGTCGCAGCGGCCATGCTCCTTTGCCACCCTTTCTCCCAGGACGGCCACGGCGGCCGCATCCGTCAGGTCGCAGGGCAGGACAAAGGCTTGACCGCCACGCTGCTCGATGGCGGTCTTCACTTGCGCCAACCGAGCCTGGTCGCGGGCGGTGAGGACTATGGTTGCCCCCATGTTTGCCAGCCGATTGGCGATGGCTTCACCGATGCCGCGGGCTGCCCCCGTGACCACCGCAACCTGATCGCGTAATGGCTCTGCCGGGACCGTCTCATTTCTCTTTTCCGTCATCGTCTACTCCTTCGTGACTTGCTGCTTTCCGCACTCGACTCTTCCTTTACTTGTCAGAAGCGACAACGGTTTCTATAATCCTTCCACAGCTCATCGGAAAGACTCTGGTTTTCTCAATGAGAGATCGAACCATTGGGCGAAGGATCAAAGCGTTTAGCTCCCATAAGAGTTTTCCGGCTTGCATCCCATTTAATGAGAATGATTTCTGATTTCTGCTATTCCCTGATTCCCGCATCTCCTAGGAGCGTTGCATGAAGAAGTCCGTCCTTGCTTCCTTGTTGGCCTTGGCCACTATCTTTCCAGGCAGCGTCTCTCTGGTCTATGGCCAAGCCGCGGCGTCTGGTCAGATCACCATCAAAGATCCCGCCGAATACAACGAGTACACCAACGCTGTGGGACAATCTACCCCCGCTGCCAAGGCAGCGGCCATCGAAGCGTTTCTGACCAAGTACCCCAATTCGGTGGTGAAGAACGACATGCTGGAACAGCTGATGCTCGCCTACCAGGGGGATCCGACGAAGATGCTGGACGCCGCAGACCGGCTGCTGGCGGCCGATCCGGGTAACCTGCGCGGCCTGGCAACTGCGGTCTACCTGGAGAAAACCCAGGCCCTCCAGAAGCCCAACCCGACCGAAGCCCAACCAATCCTCGACAAGGCGTCTACCCAGGCGCAGACTGGCCTGAGCGCCACCAAGTCGGGGAATATTTCGGATGCCGACTTCCAGAAATTAAAGACCGCAACGGCCCCCATTTTCGACAGCGCGATTGCCCTGGATGACGCAAACAAGAAGGATTATGCCGGAGCCATCGCGGCCTACACCAATGAGCTGAAAGCGTATCCAGACCCGGCCCAGACGCAGGCTGGTCCAGGACTCAATGACACTTACCTACTGGGGCAAGCGTATGCACAACAGACCCCACCGGATCTGAAAAATGCAGCGTGGTTTCTGACCCGCGCCGCCCAGTTTGCCCCCGCGCAGGCCAAGCCGCAGATCGAGAAGGCCGCCGAATATTTCTACAATAAGTACCACGGGAGTATGGATGGCTATCCGGCCATCAAAACGCTGGCCCTGGCCAACCTCTTTCCGCCGGCGGAATACAACCCCACTCCGGCTCCGCCGCCGCCATCGCCAGCCGATCTGGCCGCGCAGACGGTTGCCTCCACTCCGGACCTCAAGACGCTTAGCCTTGGCGACCAGGAATTCATCCTTTTCAACGGTAAGCCTGAGGATGCGCAGAAGGTTTGGGATGTGCTGAAGGGACACCGGGTCCAGGTGCCGGGCATGGTGATTTCGGCAACGGCGGAATCGGTCCAGCTTGCGGTCACTGAAGACAACAAGCAGAGCAAGAAGGCGGACTTCACAGTCAATATGAAGACCCCGCTGAAGAGCATTCCGGCCATGGGCTCGACCGTGACCTACGACTCGACGTTCGACTCCTACACCCCTAACCCGCCGATGATCACGCTCAGCGACGGCGAACCACCGGCCAAGGCGCCCGCCGCCCGCCGCCGCGCACACTGAGCGAAACCGAGGGCAGCCCCGAATACCGGGGCTGCCCTTTTTCTTTGTGCGCCCGGCAGGGCGCATTCACTTGGAGGTGAAAGTCCTCTACACACCCGGCAAGGGGAAGTGTTAGCTGAACGGCCAGGGTGTCGACCGCGAGGCGGAATCCTGAGGAAGCTGTAGGCAAAGCGCTGCTCTGACGAACAGCCAGCGGATAGAGGCGACGCGATTGGGTGAGCAGGCAAATCCATGCAAAGCCCAGTACTTGCACGGAGGTCGCGGCGTAGATCCGACAGAGATAAGCGTGAAGGTGAGTGCGTAATACCCGGGGAGATCTGGCGATTTGCCTCTGGGCTACCGGCGTCGTGAGGCGTTGGGATGAATCGCCAGAAGTCAGCAGCGGCCGTATTAGCTCTGCGTGAGCAGAGTGAAGGGCCAAACGTGAAACACGGGAGTAGGACAGCAGATCTCGATGCGAGTCAGCGAAGCAGAAGCTTACGGAAGTAAGGCCAGCGCGGAGGCAGACGGGCGGAACCTGTCGAGGGCCGGGTCTGGTGCGGAGACTCGTACGGTGACTGGTGGAGAAACGAAACCGGAAGCAGCGCAGGGACTTTTGGAAGCTGGGCTGGAACGCAACAACATGATGCGCGCCTACCAGCGGGTGGTGGCAAACAAAGGAGCACCGGGAGTCGATGGGCTCACGGTCCTGGAGTTGAAGCCCTGGCTGGTGGCGCACTGGCCGAAGATAAAACAGGCTCTGTTGGCGGGCGCATACATGCCTACAGGAGTGCGCAAGGTGGAGATACCGAAGCCGCAAGGCGGGGTACGCATCCTGGGCATTCCCTGTGCGCTGGATCGTCTGATCCAACAGGCACTTCATCAGATACTGCAACCACTGTTCGACCCCGGATTCTCTGGATCGAGCTACGGTTTTCGTCCCGGACGCAACGCCCATCAGGCGGTGAAGGCCGCACGAGGGTATGTTGTCGAGGGTCGGCGATGGATCGTAGATCTCGACTTGGAGAAATTTTTCGATCGAGTGAACCACGATGTGCTGATGGCACGGGTGGGGCGCAAGGTGAAAGATGCCGGGATGTTGAAGCTGATCCGGCGCTATCTGGAAGCGGGAATGATGGAAGGCGGGATAGTGAGTGCACGGAGCGAAGGGACGCCGCAGGGCAGTCCACTCTCACCGCTGCTATGGAACATCCTGCTGGATGATCTTGACCGCGAACTGGAACGACGCAGGCATCGCTTCTGCCGATACGCTGACGACTGCAATATTTATGTCCAAAGCGAGCGGGCAGGCGAGCGGGTCATGCAGAGGATCACGGCGTTTCTGGAGCAAAGGCTAAAGCTGAAGGTCAATGCGACCAAGAGCGCAGTGGCGCGACCGTGGGAGCGGAAGTTCCTAGGCTACAGCATGACGTGGCACAGGAAACCGAAGCTCAGGATCGCACCGGAAAGCCGCAAGCGTATAACGGAGAAAATCCGTCGTGCGTTACAGCGCGGTCGTGGGCAGAGCATGCAGCAAATCATCAAGGGGCTCAATCCCGTCCTGCGGGGCTGGATGGCCTACTTCCGACTCACCGAAGTAAAGAACGTGTTGGAGGAACTCGATGGCTGGCTGCGGCACAAGCTGCGGACGCTGCTGTGGCGGCAATGGAAGCGTGTCTATACACGAGCGCGGAATCTGATGAAGGCTGGGATAGATAAGGTTCGGGCGTGGAAGTCGGCTACCAACGGGCGAGGCCCATGGTGGAACGGCAGTGCCTCGCATATGAACCAAGCCTTCCCCAAGTCCTGGTTCGACCGCATGGGGCTGGTTTCGTTGATGGATACCCACCGACGCTTCCAGTCTGTTTCATGAACCGCCGGATGCCGAACCGCACGTCCGTGTGGTGTGGGAGGACGGCGGGAGTAATCCCGCCTCCTACCCGATCGGATTTCTTCGCCCGGGGAACGTATCAACTAAAGTTCCGCACCACGCAGAGCAGCAAAAGTGCCGCAGACCGCATGGTAGAGTGAGGGAATCGATGCCCCCCATGCTCCGGCCTCTCCTGTTTGTCGGTTTCGCCTTCGTGGCCTTCTGTGCTTTGGCGCAAGCGCCGCGGGCGCCCAATCAGGATCTCTTTCCCGGAGTTACGGCGACCGCTGCCAACAGTCCGTTTGCCGGGGTTACGCCGGTTCCCATTGGGACCACTCCGCTCGGTTCCTCGCCCACGGTGATCGGGCTCGACCACCTCGATCCAACTCAGATGAGTAATGCGGACTATGAGGTGGTCTCCAACCTGAGCGCGGAGCTTTCCAAGCAGGCAGCGCTGGCGAATTTCGATATCAGCAGTCCGGCGTGGCACTACCAGCAGATTGAGTGCCCGGCATTTCCCGATTATGTCTTCCTGGCCTTCGCCCACGGTGCGGATGACAGCGGCTCCTCGCGGTTTGGGGCCCTGCTGCCCCGCAACGATGCCCAGGTGCGGATCGTCTCCACGTACGCCCACGGCCTGCTGCCGTTTGAAGCCTCATGGAACAGACCAGGCACCTTTGAGGTCTTCAACGGCATGCTGCGGCAGGAGCGGGGCGCCACTCCGCTCAGTCACGCGCCAGACTGGTTGACGATCGCGGTGTGCTACGCCGAGCTGAGCGGGTATCCCGTACAGGTGCTCAACGTTCTGCCGAATCCAGCGCCGACGCTGGACATGCTCCGCCTGGGAGCGAACCGGCCGCAAATGATCATAGGGGCCGACCAGAGTGCCGACGTCACCTTCAGCGACGTGTCCCGGCCTACCATCACGACCAATTGGAGTCTTCATTTCGACCGCCATGGCCAGATAACGTCCGCGAGCCGGAGTTTGGTCCGCCAGCCCAATGTGATTGCCTTGAAGCCGTAGTTTACTCAGCCAGCATCAGGCGTTGGATGGAGATTGCCCGCCCGGTGGCGCCGTCGCAGTCGATCAGGGCGGCGCACATGCGGGGGTCGCCCTTGGCGGCTTCGAATTTGCCTGGCATGCCGGTCAGGAAGCGGTTGATTATTTGCTCTTTTTCCACACCGATCACGCTATCGAACGGTCCACTCATTCCCACATCGGTCTGATAGGCGGTGCCGCCGGGCAAGATGCGCTCATCGGCAGTGGGTACGTGCGTGTGGGTTCCGATTACCGCAGTAACCCTTCCGTCTAGGTACCATCCAAGCGCGACCTTCTCAGAGGTGGCTTCAGCGTGGAGATCGACAAAGATGACTTTGGCCTTGATTTTTTCGAGCAGAGAATCGACCACCCGAAAGGGGTCGTCGAGGCTGGCCATGAAAACGCGGCCCTGGAGGTCAATGACGGCGTAGGTCTGTCCCTGGGGTAGTTCTCCCTCGTAATATCCGTAGCCTGGAGTCCCGGCGACGTAGTTAGCAGGCCGCAGCACGCGGCGGGCACGACTGTGGCTGTCCAGGCGAACGGACCGCATGTACTCGATGATCTCGCGTTTGTCCCAGACATGGTTACCGGTGGTGATAACGTGGGCTCCGAGGTCGAACAGCTCCTCGGCTATCCCCGGTGTTAAGCCGAAGCCCCCGGCTGCGTTTTCAGCGTTGACTACCACCAGGTCGACGGCCCGCTGCTCGATTACCTGGCCCAGGTGCTCGCCGACAATCCGTCGACCGGCCTGGCCGAATACGTCACCGACAAAGAGAATGCGCAAAAAACCTCCAATTAACGTCTATCGGCAAATGATCCTGCCACGGGTACGATATATTCCTGAAATGATCATGGTTACCTGTTAGTGGTTCTGCAACCTTGGAAGTGACTAACGTGCAGTCGTAGGGCCATGCCCATTCTTGCCGTTGTATGGTAGCGTTCGGGAATGGCCGTCAATTGCAGATTTGCTACCGGAGTTCACGTGCTGGTTCTGCTTGCTTCAGAACCGGACACTTTACAAACATCAACCGATATCGCACTCAAGCTGGACACCAACCCGGTGGTTGTTCGCCGGGTACTTGCCTCTCTTCAGCAGGCGAAGCTGATTGAAAGTCAAAAGGGTCCGACGGGTGGTTCACGACTCCTGAAATCTCCTAAAGCTATTTCTCTAGCCGATGTTTACAAGGCGGTAGAGACTGGCTCGCTGTTCCATACTCCCAGTGTCCGCGCTGCTGCGGCGTTGCGGGTGAATGGCGCGCTCGAAAAAATCTTTTCCGGCTCCATGATAGCGCTGCTGGATGAGTTTGAGAAAACGACCCTCAGCCAGGTATTGAAGCGGGTCGGCAAACAGACAACCAGAAAATAGGGCGGGTCAGCTCATCATTTTCTGGTTGTCCGGGGCTCCACTCTCCTCGTCGCGCGGAGAGCCCGATGTGGTTTCTCTATCCTATGGTTCGCCGGTTTGGGAACGCATGAGAGGGAAGAAAATCACGTCCCGAATGGACTTGGCGCCGGTTAACACCATGGTTAGCCGGTCGATGCCTATTCCTTCCCCGCCTGTGGGAGGTAGTCCGTAGGCCAGGGCGCGGACGTAGTCTTCATCCATGACGTGGGCTTCTGCATCCCCCCGCTCTCGCTCTGTCAATTGCTGCTCGAAGCGTTTGCGCTGCTCCTCCGGATCGTTGAGCTCACTGAAAGCATTGCCCAGCTCGAATCCCCCGATATAAAACTCAAACCTCTCCACCCAATCGGGTTCGCCGGGCTTGTTCTTGGAAAGGGGCGAGACGGCAACGGGGAAGTCGTAGATGATGGTCGGCTGAATCAGGTGGTCTTCGGCAACCGCCTCGAAGATGCCGGCGATGGTTTTTCCTGTTGGTTCGCCGGGCTTCGACTCGAGAGAGATTCTTGCGTCTCGTAGCCTTTGCGCCATCTGCTGAACCGCATGGCCGCTCGCGAAATCTTCGAGCGCCGGCTTGGCTCCCGCGGCTTCCGGCCAAAATTCCAGGATGGCCTCACGCATGGAGTAGCGCCGCCACTGTGACAGGTCGATCTCGTGCCCTGCGAAGTTGGTCACAGTTGAGCCATTCACCTCCAACGCGACCTGCTGGATGAGTTCCTGGGTCAGCTGCATCAGATCGTGATAGTTGGCGTAGGCCTGGTAGAACTCGAGCATGGTGAACTCGGGGTTGTGTTGGGTCGAGACACCTTCGTTACGAAAGTTGCGATTGATTTCGTAGACGCGGTCGAGGCCGCCTACTACCAGCCGCTTGAGATAGAGCTCAGGTGCTATACGCAGGTAGAGCGGAAGATCGAGCGCGTTATGGTGGGTGCGAAAGGGGCGGGCGGCGGCTCCCCCGGCGATGGGCTGCATCATCGGGGTTTCCACCTCGATGTATCCGCGGTGATCGAAAAAGGATCGGATCGCCTTGAGCACCTGGGCGCGCTTGACGAAGACGGCGCGCACGTCGGTGTTCATGAAGAGATCCACGTAACGTTGGCGGTAGCGAAGCTCTACGTCGGCCAGCCCGTGATACTTCTCCGGGAGGGCGAGCATGGCCTTGGCCAGGAAGGTTATCTTCTCGACATGGACCGTTAGTTCCCCGGTACGGGTGCGGAATACGTAGCCGGAGACTCCGATATGGTCGCCCAGGTCCAGGAGTTTGTAGAGCTGAAAGCCTTCGTCGCCTACGGCGTCCAGGCGGACGTAGATTTGTAAGCGCTCACCGCCTTGTTGCAGCTGTGCAAAACCGGCCTTGCCCTGTGCGCGGATGGCCATGATGCGGCCGGCGATGGTGACGGTTGTCCGCCGGGCGTCCAGGACTTCCGGCGCGATGTCTCCGAATTGTTGGCGCACTTCGCAGAGGGTGTGGGAGGTGACGAACTGGTTGGGGTAGGTTTGCTGGCCAAGCGCCTCAATTTGACGCAGCTTCTCCTGGCGCAGGGCAAAGAGATTGCTCTCGAATTCGGACTCAAACAATGGGTGCCTCGAAGAGTCAGTATAACGTTTAGGTTGGCGGGGATTTTGAGGTTGCCGGGGTGAGCTGCGGCCTATAGGAAAAAACGTACCTCAGTGGCTGAAGCGTCTTCGGGACTCGATTTCGAGATGGGCGCTTGTCCAATTTCCTTTGGCCGAAGGGACGACTTAAAATTCGGCCAGTTTCTCATGGTGTATAACTGCCGAGGATACGCACAGAGATGGTTGCCAAGGGTAGGTCCGATCCGCCGCAGAAGCCGGCTGAACCTTCATCAGGTGACGGTGCGCTGCACTCACTGGTGCGGGTGGAAAGCCTGATTCAGTTGGGGCTGCTGCTGCCGGCTTGCGTAGTGATCGGTTGGGCAATCGGCCTGGCTCTCGACCGCTGGTTAAATCAGCATTGGATGAACGTTGCGGGCCTGATCCTGGGCGCGATTGCGGGGTTTGTCCAGACCATTCGCATCGTTCTGTCGCACAGCAAGGAGTAAATGGAATTCAGCGATCAGGATCTACGGCTGGTGATGAACCGGGCGCTGCGCAGCGTCCTGGCCGCCATCGCGGTGGGGATACCGATCATTTGGTTCGCCTGGGGTTGGCGCTCCGCGGTCTTATACCTGGTGGGGGGCGGCATTGCCGCCACGGGCATCCTGGAGTGGCGTCAACTGATGACCGCGGTGCTCGTTCGCCTGGATACAGAAGGCGGCCAAAATACGCCAAAGCCATTGGGACCGGTTCTCTTCTGGTTTATTGTCCGGCTCGTAGCCGCCGCCGGCGTTCTTTATGTTAGCCTGAGGAGTTTGGACGGGAAGGTGGCAGCGCTGTTACTGGGCATAGCCCTGGCCCTGATCTCCCTCTTCGTTGAGGCGATTCGACTATTCCGCGGCTGGTCCGCTTGAGGCTTGAACCACTAGTATGCATGAATTAGACCCCATCACTGCTACGTTGAACAAATACTTCGGCAACCTGGCCACCCAGGTTATGCAGGCGGTGCACGTCCGGCCCTACAACCCGCAGGCCCCCATCACAGAGACGTTTGCCATGGAACTGCTGGTGCTTGGCCTACTGCTGGTATTTTTCCTGCTGGTGCGGTTTTCCTTGAATGTGGAGAATCCGGGCACCATCCAGCAGATCGCGGAGATGATCCACGGTTTCGTCTCCGACCAGGGCGAGTCGATTATCGGCTACGGGTACCAGCGTTATGTGATGTTCGCGACCTGCGTGCTGCTGTTCGTGCTGCTCTCGAACCTACTGGGCATGGTGCCGGGACTGATCGCCCCCACATCCGTGGCCACGGTTCCCCTGGGTGTCGCGCTTTGGTGCTGGTTTTACTACCACTACCACGGCGTCCGCGAGCAGGGCCCGGTGAGCTACTTCAAACACTTTCTAGGGCCGATCTGGTGGATCTCACCTATGATGCTGCCCATCGAAATCATCTCGCACCTGGCACGCATCCTCTCGCTCACCGTTCGTCTTTACGCCAACATGTTTGCCGGAGAAGAGGTGACGCTGGTCTTCTTCTCGCTGATACCGATCGGCATCCCGATTATCTTTATGGCCTTGCACCTGGGCGTGGCGCTCATCCAGGCTTACATTTTCATGTTGCTGACTATGATTTATGTGTCGCAGGCAGTGGCCCGCGATCACTAATGTTTAAGGAGTTTTTCGTGCCGGGGACTATGCTTCCGTCCGGGTGCGAACGCCGCAAGCGTGAGGGGGCCAGCACGGTGAGCCTCAACCACCCACTGGCGGCAATCTTAGGAAGCAAGGAGAAAGAATGCGCAAACTGCAATATCTATTCATGACATTGTCAGTCTTATTCCTCGCTACCCCAGCCTTCGCCCAAGCTTCGGGCGGGGACGGGACGGGACATGGACTCGTAGCCATCGCAGCGGGTGTTGGGATGGGGCTCGCCGCTGGACTTTGCGGCCTCGGTCAGGGCCGGGCAACGGCGTCAGCCACGGAAGCGCTGGCGCGGAATCCCGGTGCGCGCGCAGGCATCCTGCTGCTGCTCACACTCGGCCTGGCGTTTATGGAGTCGCTCTCGCTGTTTACGCTGGTCATCATTTTCCTCAAGGTCCAATACTGATCAGCAGGACCGCAGTTCGATAAGCAGAAGAGATCAGGGCTTGTTCCTGATCTCTTCCTGCTTTCAGCCTTCTGCCTCACCATGCCCCCTCGCCTGACGTTTTCTGCCATCTCGAAGCAGTTCGGCAGCTACACGGCTCTGCACCCGCTCACGCTGAACCTCGAACCGGGAGAGATCCTGGGCTTTCTGGGACCCAATGGGGCGGGGAAGACAACGGCCATCCATCTCGCGCTGGGCTTTCTTCATCCTTCTTCCGGTAGTGGTTCGTTGCTGGGCAAACATTTCGGGGATGCGGAAGCGAGGGCACGGCTCGGTTTCGTGCCCGATGTGCCGATATTTTTTTCCGAGAGCGGCTACCGCTGCGTGGAATTCGCGGCACGGTTGAACGGGGTAAAGGATGCTCGGCTGGCGAAGAATATCCGCGACCTGCTTGGCGCTGTTGGGTTGGCCGACGACGCCAAGGATGCACGGCAATATTCGCGAGGCATGCAGCAGCGGCTGGCGCTGGCCCAGGCACTGATCAATGACCCCGAGTTGTTGATTCTTGATGAGCCGGCTGCCGCTCTCGATCCTGCCGGAGTGCAGCAGGTGCGGGAGCTGCTGCGCAATGCACGCGACGCGGGCAAGAGCATTTTCTTCAGCTCCCACCAACTGACCGAGGTGGAGCATATCTGCGACCGTATTGCCTTCCTTAACCAGGGGCGCCTGGTTCGCAGCGGAACCCTGAGGGAATTTCAGAGTGCGTCGGATCGGGTGGAGATTGAGTTGCGTGGATTGTCTCTGGCGGAGATGAACCGCGTTTATCCCGCGGCTGCCGGCGCGGGCGCCGATCCGGCTTCTATACGCATCACGGTTCCGCCGCAGGAGCAGCGTCGCGCGATCGAAGCAATTTGGAATGCGGGAGGCGAGATCGTGAGCCTGGCGCCGTTGCGGCGCAGGCTGGAGGACCTGTTTCTCGAGTGGTCGCAAGAGGAGAGCTCGTGAAGATCTGGCGGATCACACGCCGCTTGCTCCATCAGAACCGATGGATTTATTTGTTTCTGATGCTGTGGCCTTTTGGCCTGGCGGCGATTCTGCTCGTGCCTGCGGCCAAGCCGGAGATGGACGATGTGCTCTCCATCCTGCACCAGGAGTGCCTGTACGGATTGGGCCTGGTGGCGTTTACGGGAAGCGCTTTGCTGGGCAACGAACAGCGTTCCCGGCGTGTCGCCACGGTGCTGTCTCGAGCGGTGAGCCGGCGGCAGTATTTTTTTGCGCTGGCCAGTGCAGCTTGGCTTCCCCTGGCGTTCTATGTAGTCAGTTTTGTGGTGAGCGGGATCGCGCTTTTTGTCGAAATCGATCGACCGTGGGCTGCGTTATTTGCCCTGGCCCTGGCGCAACTGGTGCTGGGTATGTGGACGGCGGCTGCGGCTCTGTTTTTTGCCACGTGGCTCCCGATGATGCTGGCATCGACGGCTTCGCTGGCGTTGCTTGGCGCGCTTGGGTATGCGGGGTCTGTGTGGCCGAGTTTTGCTGCGGCGCGGTTGTTGTTTGTGTTGACCCAGGGAGATTTGGGTGAGGCAGCGCGCATGCTGCGGCATCCGAGCGGGTTCGTCTTGATCGTGGTGGGTGCGGTGATTCTGTTTGGTGCTGGGACTGCTATCTTTGAATACCGCGATTTGGATCTGAAGAGCGACTGAAGGTTTCGCTATGCAGTAGGTGGTCTGAATACCACTCTCCCCTTTGTCATCCGAAGTGAAGAGAGGAATAAAACGGGGAGAGATCGTGGCCGTTGCCACGAGTGCTCGCGCTTTGTATCAGGGCACGGTTTTTAGCCGTGCCGTACAAGAATCGAATGATGAGGGCTTTAAGGCGTGTGAGAGAACTCAGCTTGAGTCCCGAAGGGACGGCTGAACTTAACCCAGGACGACAGTCCTGGTTAGACATGAGCAATCCGACCAGTCCCGTGAGGGACGGCTGAATACGGGGACGAGGTTTCAGCCGTCCCTGGCGGGACTGATCCAGCCTTCTTGTTGACCCAGGACTGTCATACATGGGCTAAGTTCAGACGTCCCTTCGGGACTCAAGCTGAGTTCTCACACACCCTACTTAGCCCCTGTTCCTATCTCCGAGCTAATTTGTTCATTAGGAGCGTATCCGGGCCTTCACTAGGAGGATCCCAGGTCTCAAAAGCGAGACCTGGGGCACCCATCGTGTTTCCAGGGGTGGGTCGGTCAGCTATTCGGCTCGCAGCGTGATCGAGGGATCAACCTGGGCCGCGCGCCAGGCGGGTAACCAGCAGGCGATGCCGGAGACGACTGCGAGCAGCGCGATCACCGAAATGTAGGTGAGCAGGTCGAAGCGCGATACGCCATAGAGCAATGAAACTACTATCCTGCTCGCGGCCATGGCTCCAAGCAACCCGATGAGGACGCCGATGGCGGTGAGCATCATTCCTTGGCGCAGCACCAACATGAGTATGCTGCGGCGGGAAGCGCCCAGCGCGGCGCGGACCCCAATCTCGCGCATTCGCTCCGTAACGCCACCGGACAGAACACCGTAGATACCGACCGCGGCAAGCAGAAGCGCCACCATGCCAAATGCTTCAAACAGGGTCAGCGCAAAACGCCGTTGCGCCTCTGACGATTCCAGCAGAGCGCCCATGGTCGCTACACGCACGATCGGTTGATCCTTGTCCACCGACCAGATCGCGTTCTTGATGGCAGGAGCAAGCATGGCCGCATCTCCGTGCGTACGCACTACCAGGGACTGCGCGGAGTCAACCGGGGACCACTGGGGGGTGGGGGTGTAAAACGCCTCTGATCGGCTGATCGCCAGGGACGCCTGCTTGACGTCGCCTACCACGCCAACGATCGTGGCCCAGGGCAGATCAGCATGCAAGGCATTCGGGCCAACACGAACGCGCTGACCGATCGGATCCTGATGGGGAAATTTGCGTTTGGCGAGAGAGTCGCTCAGCACCACCGCACCGGGGTTGGCGGCGGTGTCGTGTTCGTCGAGCAGACGGCCTCGCAGGAGTGGAATGCCCATGGTTCCGAAATAGTCCGGGGTCACGGAGTAGCGCAGGGCGCCTTCTGCGGTGACGGTCTGCGACTCGAACTTTGCCCCGTAGACGTCGAAATCACCACTCAGGGGCAGTTGGTTCGTGAACGCCGCGGAAGTGACGCCGCCCACTCGGCGCACTGCTTCCAGCGTCAGGGTCAGGAAACGGGCACGAGCTTCGTTGCTGTCCAGCTGATGGCCAGTTTGTTGCACCTGCAGGGTAAGCAGGTGGGAGGCATCGAAGCCAGGGTCGGTCGCAAAGAGACGTTCGAGACTGCGCAGCACCAGGCCTGCGGTTACCAGCAGCACCAGGGCGAGCGCAATCTGCGAGACGGCCAGCGTGCGGCGCATAGAGTGCCGCCCGCCCGTGGTGGTCCGTGAACCTTGTTGGAGCCCAGCCGTTGCGTCTCCACGCGACGCTTCCAAGGCCGGTAGCAAACCGACGATGAGGCCGACCATGGTAGTGATGGCCAGTCCAAAGGCGAAGACAGCGCCGTCGACATGAATCGCTCCGACACGGGGTAGATCGGGTGGACTGAGTGCCACCAAGGCTCTTACACCGGCTTCCGCAACCGCGATGCCGAGAGCGCCGCCGATTGCGGCGATCAGCAGACTTTCGGTGAGCACTTGCCGAGTCATGCGCATTTGCCCGGCGCCCAGCGCAGCGCGCATTGCGAATTCATTGCGGCGGCGGGCGCCAAACGCGAGCAAAAGATTGGTAACGTTCACACATACAATCAGGAGCACCAAGCCGGCCGCACCAAGAACCGCCAGCAGAGCTGGTTTGACGGCGAGCGTGAGGTCGTCCTGTAGCCGATTGACGAGGATGCCATCCGGAGGGCCGCCGGAGTTTTCATATCCCTTCGCATATGTCTGGGTGAAAGGGCGCAGGATTCCGTCCAGTTCATTCTGGGCGTGGTTCCTGCTGACGACTGGACGGAGCCGCCCCACCATCCGTAGGTGGTGCCCCCAATCTCTGCTGTCTGCGGGAAGGGATGGGTCATATTGCAACGGCGCCCAAAGCTCCGCCCCGGAAGCGAGCACGTTCTCGAATGTGCCGGGCATCACACCGATCACCGTGAACAGGCTGTCATCCAGCTTGATTTGGCGGCCGATGATGGCGTGGTCTCCGGCGAAGCGTAATCGCCATAACCTGTCACTCAGGATAACCACGTTTGGCCCCCGAAACTGATCGTCTGCTGGCTTGAAGTCTCGTCCCAGCATGGGCGTAATATCCAGGGTGCGGAAGTAGTCCGCGCTGACCCGTTGACCTTCGAATCGTTCCGGCAGGCCGGCGCCCACCATCGCCGGTTGCCAGGGCTTCATGACGGCGACCGCCTCGAGTGAGCGGCTCCGTTCCTGCAGTCCGTGAAACGTACCGAAGGTGACCGGTTGCGCAGAGCCATCGTTGCGCATTTCCCAAATCATCATGAGCTGACCGGCGTGCGGATAGGGAAGCGGCTTGAATAAGATAGGATTCACCGCGCTGAAGATCGCGGTACTCGCGCCGATTCCCAGCGCTAATGTGAGTGCAGTAACAAGGGCAAAGCCCGGATTGTGGATCAGTTGACGTACGGCGTAGTGCAGGTCAGTGAGCAGTGTGTAGATCGCCTGCTCCCATCCGTAAGTGCGCACCTGTTCGTGGATGGCGGCTGGACTGCCTAGCTCTAGGCGCGCGGTTCTCCTGGCTTCCTCGGGCGAAACTCCGCTGGCCACCAATGCATCGGCCGCTTGTTCCAGGTAGTGTTCTACCTCGTCGCCTGCATCTCGATCGGCGGCCTGTCTTTGCATGAGCACGCGTAGACCGCGAGTGAGCTGGCGCAGGAAAGACATGCGGCTATCCTTCCGCCTTCAAAAGGCGTGCGATGGCGGATGCCCGGCGTGTCCAGTCTGCGGTTTCGATCTCGAGCTGTTTTTTTCCCGCACGGGTGAGGGTATAGAACTTCGCACGGCGGGAATTTTCCGTTTGCCGCCATTCGGCATCGAGCCATCCAGCACGGGTGAGCCGCTCCAATGCAGTGAGCAGGGAACCGGGGTTCACCTTGAACACTCCACGCGAGATCTGTTCCACACGGCGGGCGATGCCGAAACCATGCATGGGCTCGAGGCTCAGTGTCTTGAGAATGAGCATGTCGAGCGTGCCCTGAATAACGTCTGTATTCTCCTGCTCCATGAACGCAACGGTAGTATGCTTTCATCTTGATTGTCAAGATGTGATGGTCAGGGGCTAAGTTCAGCCGTCCCCGTTCGACAGGCTCAGGGCAGGCTCTACGGGACTCGATTCGCGAGGACAGAAGGTCAAGCGGTTGTTAAGTGACCTCTGGAGGTGGCGGCGATCTGGGCGCAGACAGCCTCGGTTACCTGCGCGGTCGTGGCGGTGCCGCCGAGATCCCGCGTGTGCAGAGAGGGGTTAGCCGTGACGTGCTCAATGGCTTTCATTACCCGTGCTGCGGCGTCAGTTTCGCCGAGGTGTTCGAGCAACAGGACTACCGACCAGAACGTGCCCACCGGGTTGGCCCAGCCCTTACCCATGATGTCGAAGGCGGATCCGTGGATGGGTTCGAACATCGAGGGGTAAAGGCGTTCGGGATTTATGTTGGCCGTAGGTGCGATCCCCAGGCTGCCGGCTAACGCAGCCGCAAGATCGCTCAATATGTCGGCGTGCAGATTCGTAGCAACGATGGTATCCAAAGACGCCGGGCGGTTGACCATGCGCGCAGTGGCCGCATCGACCAGCTCGCGGTCCCAGGCCACGCCGGGGAATTCCTGGGCAACCTGAGCTGCGATCTCATCCCACATGACCATGGCGTGGCGTTGGGCATTGCTCTTGGTGATGACCGTCAGCAGCTTGCGCGGACGAGACTGGGCCAGCCTGAAGGCGAAGCGCTGGATACGCTCCACCCCCGCTCGAGTCATCAGAGACAAGTCCGTCGCGACCTCGATCGGGTGCCCCTGGTGCATCCGGCCGCCGACTCCGGAATATTCGCCCTCGGTGTTCTCGCGCACGATCACCCAGTTCAGGTCTTCTGCTCTGCAGCGTTTGAGCGGGGCATCGATTCCGGGAAGAATCCTCGTCGGACGAACATTGGCGTATTGATCCAGCCCCTGGCAGATCTTGAGCCGCAGACCCCAGAGTGTAATGTGGTCGGGAATATGCGGATCGCCGGCAGATCCAAAGAGAATGGCGTCGTTGCCGCGCAAACTTTCTAGTCCGTTCGCCGGCATCATGAAGCCATGCTGGCGGAAATAATCTCCGCCCCAGTCGAAATTCTCGAATTGGAAGTGAAATGAGCGGCCGCCGAGCGCCTCCATCACTTGCCGCCCGGCAGGCACAACCTCTTTGCCGATTCCATCTCCCGGTACAGTAGCGATCCGATAGGTCTTCATGTTTGGTCCTGATCAGGCGCGGTAACTCATGGGCGGAGGAGTAATGGCAGACAGCTCTTTGAACGCGGCATCCGGGAGTTCCAACCCAGCTGCAGCAATATTTTCCTCCACATGAGCAGGAGAAGAGGTTCCGGGAATCGGCAGCGTGATTTTGGATCGCTTGAGCAACCACGCGAGGCCTACCTGAAGTGTGGTTGCCCCAAGCTCTTTGGCAATCTTCTCTAAAACTTCAAGCGCCTTGCGATTCTGGCCCAGGGGGGCCCACGGCATGAACGCAATGCCGTGCTGCTCACAGTAATTGAGCAAATAGTCCCACTCCCGGTCAGCAAAACTGTAACGGTTTTGCACCGAGACAATGGGGACGATTTTGCGCCCGCGCTCGACGTGTTCCTGGGTTACATTCGAGAGACCGACGTGGCGAATCTTTCCTTGTTCGCGTAGCTTGGCCAGGGTGTCCATCGAGGCATCGTAGGAGACGGCCGGATCGGGAACGTGGAGCTGGTAAACATCGATGCGATCCAGGCGCAAGCGTTTGAGGCTGCCTTCCACGGCTTCAGTCAGGTGCCTTGGGCCGGCGTTATGGAGCCACTGCCCAGGCCCGCAACGCTCCCATCCGCCCTTGGTTGCGACCGCCACGCCCGTTGGATAAGGGTAGAGGGCCTCAGCGATCAGTTCCTCAGAGATATTGGGCCCGTAGGAGTCGGCGGTATCGATCATGTTGACGCCCAATTCAACCGCCCGGCGCAGGGTGGCGAGTGCCGCGGCCTTGTCTTCAGGGGGGCCCCAGATGCCTTTGCCGGTAATCCTCATGGCTCCATAGCCCAGCCGGTTGACAGTGAGGTCGCCGCCCAGGGTGATGGTTCCGGCGGCGGCGGCAGAGACGGCTTGGGTTTGGCTCATAGGAATGCTCCTTTTTTATGCGAGCAGGTAGCGAGCGGTGCTCGTGATATCCAAGATGCCAGCGTATCAGGAGTGGGCCGCAGTGCGGGCCGCGGAGTCCAAACCTCTGCCGGTGTTTTTCCGGAAATTTGGAGACAGGTTAGCATATGAGGATAGGGAGAGCATGCAAAGCTTAGGCTCCGAACCGGAGATTGGATGAGCACGACCCACCCCACGACAGGCATGCCTGTAAACAGTCCGCGCCAGGTGCTATTCGCCAGCCTGATCGGCACCACGATCGAGTTTTTCGATTTCTACATTTACGCCACCGCTGCGGTCCTGGTCTTCCCCAAGCTGTTTTTCCCCGGGTCAGACCCGGCTGCGGCCACGCTGGAGTCGCTGGCCACTTTTGGCATTGCATTTCTGGCCAGGCCGGTTGGGGCTGCACTCTTCGGCCACTTTGGCGATCGTATCGGGCGCAAGACCACCCTGGTCATCGCGTTGTCGGCCATGGGTATCTCCACGGTCGCGATTGGCGCGCTGCCCACCTACAAGACCATTGGCTTTGCGGCGCCGCTGCTCCTGGCGCTTTGCCGCTTTGGCCAGGGGCTGGGCCTGGGAGGGGAGTGGGGCGGAGCAGTCCTGCTGGCCATCGAGAATGCACCTGCCAACAAGCGCGCGTGGTACGGTATGTTCCCGCAGTTGGGTGCGCCGGCCGGTTTCCTTCTCTCCGGGGGAACGTTTCTCCTGCTCTCGCGATGGCTTACGGACAAGCAGTTTTTCGCTTTTGGATGGCGCCTTCCTTTCCTGGCGAGCGCGGTGCTGGTTTTCCTTGGGCTTTATGTGCGGCTCACCATTACCGAGACGCCGGTCTTCCGGGAAGCTTTGAAGCGAGGCGACCAGGTGAAGGTGCCGATGCTGAGCGTCTTTCGTGATTACACGCGAGCGCTGGTTGCCGGGATCCTGGTGAGCCTGGCCACCTTTGTTCTCTTCTACCTGATGACGGTGTTCGCGCTTTCCTGGGGCACCAATGCACTCGGCTACAGCCGATCGAAATTTCTGGTGATTCAATTGATCGGCATCTGTTTCTTTGCCCTGTTCATTCCGGTTTCCGCGCTGCTGGCGGAGCGCGGACGCCGCCGGGTGATGCTGGGGGTGACGGTAGCGATCGCCATCTTCGGCCTGGTGCTGGCGCCTTTGTTTACCGCGGGAACCATGGGTGCGATGTCGATGATGATCCTGGGTCTTTCCTTGATGGGCCTGACCTACGGACCGCTGGGCACGGTTATTTCGGAACTGTTTCCCACGCGGGTGCGCTACACCGGCAGCTCACTGGCCTTCAGCTTTGCCGGTATCCTGGGCGCCTCACTGGCGCCGTACATCGCTACCTGGCTGGCCAGGCACTATGGTCTCCAATTTGTCGGCTATTATCTCTCAGCAGCAGCGGTTCTGACTCTGCTGGGACTGCTCTCGATCCGGGAGACGAAAGACGACGATCTGGCTACTTCGAACATCTGAGTGAGTTACCAAGATGGAGAGACACGATGGCAGAACTGGCGAGGACCGGCGTTTCGCTCGAAGAAGACCTCCTGAACGAATTTGACCGCTTGATTACCAAGCGCGGTTACAAGAACCGCTCTGAGGCGTTTCGCGATCTTATTCGGGAAGCGCTTCTCTCCGAGACGGTCGACTCCAATAAACCAGTGGTCGGGACCTTGACGCTGGTGTACGACCACCACGTCCCGAATCTTTCGGAGAAGTTGACCGCGACCCAGCACTCTGCGGGCGCCATGGTTCTCGCCGCCACGCACGTTCATCTCGACCATCACTATTGCCTGGAGGTGATCATCATGAAGGGCAAGAGCAAAGAATTGCAGGGGATTGCCGATAAGATGCTGGCCCTGCGCGGGGTGGAGTTGGGCAAACTGGTGTTGACCAACTCAGGCAAGGATCTCAAGACTCATAAGCACTAGCGGCCGAGCTTCCACGATAATACAATTGTAAGAATCGTGCTACCGGCGATACCATGAACCTGATGCGACCCGTCCTACGGACCCTGTTCAACGATGCAGCCGGGAACACCCGCGGCAAGGTGCTGGGGATTTACAGCATCCTGGTGGTATTTAACGGAGCGGCGTGGCTGTGGGCGATCGTGGCCTTCCGTCATTTCCCGGTTTTGTTGGGCACTGCGTTTCTCGCCTACAGTTTCGGGCTTCGCCATGCGGTGGACGCGGATCATATTGCGGCTATCGACAATGTAACCCGCAAGCTCATGCAGGAAGGAAAGCGTCCGGTCGCGGTCGGGTTCATGTTCTCGCTCGGCCATTCGACGATCGTACTGCTGGGATCGGTGGGGATCGCCTGGACCACGCTGGTGCTGCAGCACCGTATGTATGCGGTCAGGGAAATCGGAGGCGTCATCGGCACGCTGCTTTCCACTTTGTTTCTGTTCGGCATCGCGGCGGTAAACCTGGTGGTTTTGCATTCGATTTGGCGGACGTTCCTCAGAGTGAGTGCGGGCGCGCGGTACGTCGACGAGGACTTTGATTTGTTGCTGGGCAGCCGAGGGTTTTTGGCGCGTCTGTTTCGTCCGATGTTCCGGATGATCACCCGCAGTTGGCACATGTATCCCCTGGGAGTGCTGTTTGGCCTGGGTTTTGATACCGCCACGGAGATTGGGGTCTTGGGGATTTCTGCTGCCGAAGCTTCGAAGGGACTGCCGTTCTGGTCAATCCTGATATTTCCGGCGCTGTTTGCCGCCGGGATGTCATTGATCGACACCACCGATAACATCCTGATGCTCGGCGCCTACGGATGGGCCTTCGTCAAGCCGATTCGCAAGCTTTACTACAACATGACGATCACTAGCGTTTCCGTGGTCGTGGCGCTGGCGGTGGGGGGAATCGAAGCACTGGGACTTCTGGCCGGCCGGTTTCACCTGAAGGGCACCTTCTGGGATGGGGTTACCCGGCTTAACGAACACTTCGGCACGTTGGGTTATTTCATTGTTGGATTGTTTGTCTTTAGTTGGGTGGCGTCGATCGCGTTTTACAAATGGCGCCGGTTCGATGAGCTCGAATTGGGCACCTGACGCTGTTGACGCTCTGTCGAAAAAACATTTCCAATAAGGGTCCGCGGAACCGCAGGTCCCTCGGCTACGCTCGGGATGACAAGGGGAGAGTGCACCTCCCATCTGAGATTAGTTGCTGGTGGAGTGAAACTGCAGATCCCTCGGCTTCGCTTCGGGATGACAAACAGGGGAGGGTTGTGGTGAGGGAGAGGGCGGTTGCCAAAGG
>JBAVQC010000129.1:0-15382 GCA_049693715.1 Acidobacteriaceae bacterium
GGCTGGTGTGGATGCAAAGTAATCTAAGTACACGGAGCCTCTTTTCGAACACCTGCTGTCTCAAAAGATCATGAGAGTCGCCGCATCCCTTTTACTGCTCGACGGCTACCAAAGTCAATCATCACGCCACCCATTGGACTTTGTCCCTATCTGGGATGTTGGGAGGTTCGGGACATCCAAGCCGTGGCTTGGGTTTTGAATTTCGGATGGGTTTGAGCTATCTGTCCCCGAAACTTCTTGCTATATTTCGGCTAACGCCCTAAACACGTGAGAGGCCTATGAAACGCTTCCCCATCTCAATCGTCCGTTTTCCTGGTAAAAGTGGCCTGATGCTCACCCTGGGGCTGCTGCTTGCCGGATTCGTTGCTCATGGACAGCAACTCGTATCGCCAGACCACGACCTGGCACTGACCTTCAGTCTCACGAGTGAGGGCGTACCGATGTACGCCCTCACTTACAAGGGCAAAACCGTTCTGAAACCAAGCCTCATGGGCTTCGAGTTGGTGCAGGAAAAGCCACTGAACTCAGGGTTCTCGATGGTGAAAGAGGACACCCGAAGCTTCGACGAAACCTGGACGCCTGTTTGGGGAGACGTCAGCCACATCCGCAACAACTATAACGAGTTCACCGTCACGCTACGCCAGGCGGACACAGACCGCACGATTCTCATCCGGTTTAGGCTATTCAACGATGGTCTCGGCTTTCGGTACGAGTTCCCCGAGCAGGCAAACCTGAAATACTTCGTCCTCAAGGACGAGGACACCCAGTTTGCACTTGCAGGAGATCACAAAGCTTTTTGGTTGCCAGGTGATCTCGACACGGAAGAATACAGCGCCGTCACTTCGAATTTATCGGAGGTCCGCGGCAAGATGAAGGAGGCGATCACGCCGAATGTCTCCCAGCACCCGATCGGACCAACTGCTCTTCAGACTCCGCTGATGATGAAGTCCAAAGACGGACTCTACATCAACATCCACGAGGCAGCGCTGATCAACTACGCGGCGATGAGCGTTGTTTTGGACGACTCTAATTTCGTTTTGACCACCTATCTTACTCCGGACGCCCAAGGCAACAAAGGGCATCTGCAGGCGCCGACGCAGACACCGTGGCGCACCGTCATTGTTAGTGACAAGGCTGGAGACATTCTTCTCTCGCATACCATTCTCAATCTGAACGATCCCACGAAGTTTCAGGACACAAGCTGGATCAAGCCGACCAAGTTTGTCGGCGTCTGGTGGGAGATGATCACTGGCAAGAGCACCTGGGCCTACTCTGACGCAGACAATGTCCAACTCGGCGTGACCGACTACACCAAGCTAAAGCCCAACGGCCGGCATGGCGCCAATACTCAGAATGTTAAAAGATACATCGACTTCGCCGCTGCGAACGGGATTGGCGCCGTCCTAGTCGAAGGTTGGAACGTGGGCTGGGAAGACTGGTTTGGACATGAAAAGGACTATGTCTTCGACTTCCTCACGCCCTATCCGGATTTTGACGTGAAGGGCTTGCACGAGTATGCGGCCTCAAAGGGCGTGAAGCTCATCATGCATCACGAGACCTCCGGCTCCACCCGGAACTACGAACGCTTCATGAATCCGGCATTTCAGTTCATGGTCGATAACGGCTACGACACGGTGAAGAGCGGCTATGTGGGGAACATCCTGCCGCGAGGCGAGTTTCACTACGGACAGTGGACGGTAAATCACTTCCTTTACGCTGTAACTACCGCCGCCAAGTATCACATCATGGTGGATGCTCACGAGTCAGTCCACATGACTGGTCTGTCTCGTACGTTTCCAAATCTGATGGCAGAGGAAGCGGCGCGAGGCACAGAGTACGAGGCCTTCGGAGGAAATAACCCAGACCACACGACAATACTTCCTTTTACGCGCTTGATGGGTGGTCCGATGGACTACACGCCCGGCATCTTCGAGATGAATCTCGAGAAGATAAACCCCAAGAATCACTCTCATGTCAACAGCACGCTGGCGAGGCAGCTCGCTCTTTACGTGACCATGTATAGCCCGTTGCAGATGGTCGCCGATCTTCCGGAGAACTATGAGAAGCATATGGATGCCTTCCAGTTCATCAAGGATGTTCCGGTGCAATGGGATGACACCAAGGTCCTTGAAGCAGAACCCGGCGATTACATCACCTACGCCCGCAAGGCAAAAGGGAGCGACAACTGGTTCGTCGGGAGGACCAACGATGAACTTGCTCGCGAATCGAAGATTTCTTTCGACTTCCTGGATCCTGGCAGGAAGTACATCGCAACCATATACGCAGATGCACCGGACGCGAACTACAAAACTAACCCTCAGGCGTACGTGATTCGCAAGTTGAGCGTTACGAACACATCAACGCTGACTCAGGAATGCGCACCAGGTGGAGGTTACGCAATCAGCGTTGTCGCACAATAGTCAGAGTTTTATTCTTTGCGTCGGCTGCGAATTCCGGTTGGATTCTTGCCTTGCATCCGGCAGCTCGGTCATAACGCCGCAGAACAGCTTTCGGGCCTCCCGTATCCCCCAAACAAAATCATGATCTTCGCCGGTCGTCCGGTGGGGAGATTCAGAGCGGAGTGAACCATGGAAAAAGCAAGGGGAAAAGCAAGCCTCACATTGAGCACAGTGTGCATCCTGTTGATGTGGACAGGGGTGTTGCACGCGCAGCGGTTTACGGACAACGGCGACGGCACGGTCACCGACCACCAGAGTGGTTTGATCTGGGAAAAGAAAACTCCAGCCGGCAGCGGCGGTCTGCATGATGTAAACAACCAGTACGCCTGGTGCGCCCGTAGCGGCACACACTTCACCTGCGCGGACAGAAGCGAGGCGCCGAACGGGACGGTGTTTACCGAGTTCCTCTACGGGTTGAACCACAGCACCTCGGACAACGGAGACTCTTCCAACGGCTGCTTCCTGGGTCACTGCGACTGGCGTTTGCCAACCATCGTGGAGTTGCGAACGATATTCGATCCGGCGCAGGGGGCATGCGGCGGAGGCAGCGGCGCGTGCATCGACCCGATCTTTGGACCGACGTTTTCCGGCACTGTTACGGTTGGCGTTCACACCGATCCGGCCAATAGCTTCTACTGGTCGTCCACTTCCTTCGTGCCGTCTCCTCCGCTTCCCCCGGAAGCAGCCGGCGCGTGGGTGGTGAATTTTGGTTTCCAGCTTCGCGGCAGCATCGACGTGGGCGTGCTGAGTAAGGGCACCCCCACATACGTACGCGCGGTGCGCGGCCAATAACGGCTTACGCCGGCAATGGCAACGGGGGTTTCGTGCCAAACGTAACCCCAAATGCAACTTTTAGATACGCTGTTTTCATCGGGCGTTGACACGACGGCGCGTGTTCCACGCCTATCTTCTTTGGTGGTAAAGAAAGACGCTCTGCTCGACCAATCCAACTCGAGAGTGTGAGGCCCATGAGTATCAACCGCAGACAGTTTTTACGTAGCGCAGCAGGAGCGGTTTCGAGCGCAGCCCTGGTATCGGGCGCCGGATCCCGATCCTTAACCGCCCAGGAGCAAACATTGCCGGCCCCGGAGACATCCGGTGTCGACCACATCGTCGTAGTGATGATGGAAAACCGGAGCTTCGATCATCTGCTTGGCTGGCTGCCGGGCGGGAACGGAACCCAGGCCGGGCTTACCTATCTGGACAGGAAGGGAGAGGCGCACCCGACGTACCGGCTCACCACGTATGTCGGTTGTTCACATCCGGATCCCGACCACTCGTATGCGGGAGGAATAAGCGAAGTGGATGGCGACAAGATGGATGGATGGCTGCGCACCACAACCAATGACACCTTCAGCATTGGCTATTACGAGGAAGCCGACCTGCCCTTTTACGCCGCGCTGGCGCGCAATTTCACTACCCTCGATAACTACTTCGCCTCGATCCTCTCCTCGACATTTCCGAATCGTGTTTTTCAGCACGCCGCGCAGACCGACCGGCTCTCGAACACCCTCGATCTTTCCACATTGCCGACCATCTGGGACACTCTCGCCGACGCCGGAGTCAGCCACAAGTATTACTTCTCCAATGTTCCCTTCCTGGCTATCTGGGGAACCAAGTATCTGGGCATCTCGGCGTTGTTCGCGGATTTCCTGGCCGACGCCGCTTCGGGCAATCTGCCTTCAGTTTCGTTCGTCGACCCGCGGTTCACCATCCTGGACGACGGCTTGGGCAATGACGATCATCCTCATGCGGATTTACGAGCCGGCGAGGCATTTCTAGGACGGGTCTACCGCGCGCTTACTTCAGGCCCGCAATGGAAAAACACGCTCCTGATTGTGAACCGGGATGAGTGGGGCGGTTTTTACGACACCGTACCGCCACCGCGGGTCGTCGCCCCCAACGACGTCGACACAGACCTGGTGAATGGCAACGCGCTGTTGGGATGCCGCGTTCCGGTGTTCCTGGTGTCTCCATTCTCGATCGGGAAAACGGCGACGCCGAGCGTCAATTCTCTACTCTATGACCACACTTCTGTCCTGAAACTGATTGAATGGCGTTTCAATCTGCCGCCGTTGACCAGCCGCGATGCGTCAAACGATCCAGAGGGCGTGCAGAATCTTGCCCTGGCGCTCAACTTTGCCTCGCCTAATGTTTCGGCGCCTGCGTTGCCGGTGATCCCCACTCCGCTGCCGAACCCGTGCGGCTTATTTGAGCTGGGAAGCACCGTAGACAATGAGAGTTACGATTTCTACAATTTGCTGGTCTCCGATCTGGCGGCGGAGTGGAAAAAGATCGTTTAGCTGCCGCGGCGCGGTGCGGCGGTCCTGGGCTGGCGAGAAGAGCCAGCTGAGGGCAGCCCCCCTCAAGAATTGCGGGGATCGACTCATGGACTACCGCGGCCGGCATTACTGAGAGAGCCTGGCTCGGGGCATTCCTGGCTGCCCCGTGATGTCAAAACACGCTTTTGACATCATTTTATGTTTGGCGTAGCCTGATCAAATGGCGAGAGTCCCGTTTACTTTGAGAATCGAGAGGGAAGAACGAGTTGCCCTGGAAGATCTAAGCAAGGTCGTCGGGCGCCCCATCAATCAGCTGCTGAACGACGCCATTAAGAGCTATCTCCACCAGCAGAGCCCAAAGGAACGCAGTCTGGAAGCAAACCTCGAGCGACTCCGTACCTACAGGAAGCATGACCCCGGGTTTCAGCGTGCGATCACCCAATTTGTGGAGGCTGAAGTTAGTGTCGGCGATCCTCTCGAGGGTGAGCCATTCGAGGAACAGGTCAATATCCAGGGACCTGTGCACAGCAGGATTCGCAAGCTTCTAGATGCCTAATTGGGACGAAGACAGTCCCCAGCTACGTGAAAACCTTGCCAAGATTTTAGCGGAAATCGTTCGCGACGCAGAGCTGCGCGAGCCGCCATCCCGGGAAACGGCGAGGGAGTGGCAGGCCCTTTTCATGAAGGGTCTGGACGTGCCTGACGCGCGATTTACCGGAGTTCATCCTTCGTGGCCGCGACGATCGGCATGCCTGACATGCTTCCCATCAGTAAGCGAAGGCAATGGCAAATCCAAGGGCGACGAGAGGGAGAACGAAAGCAATCAAGATTTTCATAGTGAGATCAGCCTATCGGTCTGTGGGGATTGGCGGAATCTCACAGGTGGGGGCGCTTGGGGAACTTTCGTCTCTCGATCTTTACCTCGCGGGTCAGTCTACTTCCCTCTGAAGCGGAGCATCGGACTGGTTCGTAAGGTACAGATGGTACCTTTGGTTGAGCCGAGACCCCCCGACGGGGGCATTGGGAATCTGCCAAAAGCCGAAGGCGGCTATGCGGACACCGAGTAGCCCTGCGCTCTCTTTTCCGGAAGGTCGTCTCCCGAACTCGGGATATTTTATAAAATTCGATAAAATTTGACCTTTTTGACCCTTTTTCTCGAAATCCAGAGGTGGATTTGCTGGGTTCGTGTGCGGGCTAAAGCCTGTACCTGCCTTTCCCTCCCTGTGGATCAGCGTTACCGCCTGGAGAAAACTTTTTCCGGGGAAATGGGCGGCCTGAAGCCGGCCTGGTAAAGAAAGTCGTCGAGGGCGTAGCCGGTCGCGGCGGGAACACGGCTCAGCGGTAAGGGGATGGTGAAGGGTTTGACAACGCTGGGCTGGAACGGCTGAAGCATCGGGCGTAAGGGCGGTGGTTCCGGGGCGGGGGCGTGGGGAGAGGCGGGTTGGGCTCCGGTGGCGACGGTATCAGCGGGTCCCGCACCTGCGGTCTGATGCTGCTCTTCGCGGAGCCACTCAGCTATGTCTGCTTTCAGAGGCGGGGCGGCGGGTTGCGCCCCGGATGGGGAGAGGCGGCGGTCGGGGATAAGGCCTTCGATGGCAGCGATCATCGACATTGCTTTGATCTGGCCGGCGATGCTGCCTCGGGTCGCCTCTGGGCTGAGATGGGCCAGTTCCCAGAGCCGGGCCAGGATCTGATCGCGACCGAAGTTCAGCTTGCGCAGTGCTCCGGCTTCGCGATCCACCAGTTTTTCCCTTACGGCGGCGCGATGCTCCAGCATGTAGGCGCGGACGCGTGGCTTGGCTTTGGTGTAGGCCGCGGTGTCGGGGTTGAGGCCGACGGCTTCGGCGGCGCGGCGATCCGTCATGGTTCCGGACAGGATCAGGTGGGCAAAGGCCATTTCCTGATCGGTGATGAGGTCGGTGACAGTATTTTTGGGCATAGCAGATCTCGTCCTTTGGCTTATTGGAGATTTGGGGAGATTGGTTTTGACTTAGCGACAAGAAGGGTTTGAGGCCGGGGTCGGCCCGTTCATGGAGGTTTAGTTACTGTGGGTGATTTTGGACAGGGATCGGGTGTGGCACCGGACAGCGATAAGGCTATCCTTCGCTCGCGCTTAGGCCGAGACTGCTGGCAACTGCCGGCATGGGACGGTCGCGCGAGAGGCCGTCGCCTACCGATATCGTCTAGTTAAGAGATAGCGCGTTTCCGAGTTTCACGTAAGTAGTGAGTCATGATTTTTGCCGCAGGAGTACCCACTCAAAGGTAACTGGAGTTTGGTGGGGAGTTGGCAGCGGCGTAAATGGGGGGGACCAAACGGGAACTTAACCACCATATCCGTGATTGGAGGTCAATCTGGCCGTCCCCTTTAATCCCCGCCTGGAACCCTACCCCTTGAGAAAAGGAGGCTACCGGATGGGAACCGCGCCGACCTTCATCACCCACTCGTTGAGCGTTACGCCGGAGAGGGTGGTGAACTTAATATTGGCTGTACCCGGCGCGAGTGACCATGCGGTACCGTATGGGTCGATCGAGATGACCTCTGGGTTCGAGCTGGTCCAGGTCCCATAGAGATGGAGCACGTTGGCGTTGGCAATCGGCAGGGTGATGCCATCCGAATACTGGCCATACGCATACCAGTGCATCTCGGCGCCGGGCGCCAAGTCATTCCCGCCGGTAAACGGTGGAGCGCCGTTATTATCCAGGTATTCGTTGCCCAGGTATCCTCCGTTGAGAGTGACGCCCCCGACGTACTGCGCGATCGCACGATCAGCCAGTTCATTCATGATGGCGTAACCCTTGCTGGTGATGCTCGGCGGCGGGCCAGAGTCTGGCGGGCCGAAGAGCACTATGGCACGCGGAACCCAATACTCTGTACCCTCAAAGTTATCGTTGGCTTGTACGAGCAGCGTCTGATAGTCGATGACCGGGATACCGTTCGCGGTGCAGTAGGCGAAAATGAACTTGTTGTAAGGATCAATGTCGTTGATTTGCGCAAACGGGTTGGTCCCGACCAGGATCTTGAGGTTTGCGTTTTGAGCCGTCGTGACGACGTTGGCAAAGCAGGTTTCAAAGGTTTCTAACTGCTCTGCGATGGTGTGGACGTTGTCAGTGGCCGCGTCCGCTCCTCCCACCATCAGGTGTATCACCGGCTTCTTGCCGCTTGCGATGATGCCCTGAAGAGTCGAGAGGGCTTCGTTGGTTTCGACGCAGGGACCGATTGGGCCTAACACCTTAAAGCCGTAACCTTCCCACTGATAGGCTGGGCTGCCGCCAAAGATGCCGGAGTCTTGCCACTGATACATGGTAGTGCCGCCGATGAAGGCGACCGGGGTTTGAGCATGTGCAGCACTTACGGCTAAGGCGCACGACAGGGTACCGGCTATCGCCAACAGCTTCTTTGCCGACATTTTGATCCTCCCGGTGATGCCTGGTTGGTGATTCATTGAGGTTCCACTGCAAGGCAGTGGTAAAGAGCAAGCCAACGTTGTTCTGTCTTCGCGGAGATCGCATTCGTTAGCCGCTTCTTCCGGACTAACTGCTCATCGGGACAATCCAAACGAGCACCATAGCGCTTGAACACAGATTCCCTCTTGAGTGGATCCTTCTCAAACTCCCGGCACCTTCGCCGGAAGCTTGCGCTGACGCAGCGACCTATTGCAGGCTGCAGGCCAAACGCAAACCTCGTGCTTGGCAGCCGGTGTTCGTGTGTTTGCAACAAAATGAGCGGTGACCATCTCGACGGAGACGCGAGCGTGGTAGCCAAAGGGCTACCGTCGCGGAGCCGTTCGGCTTCCCAGGGTTGATGCTTGCGCGCCCATCTGGCTGCGACGCAAACGCAATTCGAGAAGATGAACGAACAAGCTGCAGAGGAAGAGAGAGTAGCCAGGGACTAAGTTTGCGGTAAGTCTAGTTTGCGGGAGAAACCGGACAACCACCATCACTCGACGGCAAACAATGCAGAAGTGAAGGCACCAGACACAATCCCAACGGGTGGGAGGTGTTGGACCTGGCCCACAAACTTTTCGTGATGGGGGTTATCCCAGTCCGTCCCGCAAGTACCTTTTACATCTTCTCTGTCCCGGAAAAGGTATGTCCGTGAGGTTTCGTTGACGGGTAATGCGGTTACGGCAAGGCGGTTCATGTGCGGGAAATACGTATGCGGTCAACGCATTGCTACTGTGGCTTGCGCTTTGAATTTCGGATGGGGATTGAGCTACCTGTCCCTGGAACTCCCTGTCCCTGAAACTCTTGGCGAAGGCGGGGGGTAGGAAGCGCAAGGGGAGGGGGATCCCCCACCCTTGGAACGAAGCGAAGCGGGATTGGAAAGGGCGAAGCGAAGCGGAGGGTTGCACAAGCAAAGCGCGGAAGCCTGGGGAAACCCCTTGCGGGCGCGAGGGGCGGAGCTCCTGAGCAAACCGGGGAGATGCTTTACAAAACAGACCAAGGACCTGCGTTACAGGGATGTGGAACCCCGATGGTTTCTAGCTTTGGTCTTACGCACGATGATGCGGTATGCCCTGGAAAGAGAGTCGTATCGTGGATCAACGTCTGCAATTTCTATCGAGCTACCAAAAGGAAGAAATGTCTGTTTCAGAGCTCTGTCGCGAGTTCGGAGTGTCACGGCCAACCGGCTATCGATGGATCAATCGCTATAAAGCCGTTTGCGAAGCGGCTATGCGGGAGTATGGAATGCCTTCCAGGATTAGAACGGACAATGGCGCGCCATTCGCCGGGACAGGCTTGCTCGGCCTGTCGAAGCTCTCACTCGGATGGATGAAGATAGGGAATATTCACGAACGTATTCAGCCTGGGCGTCCTCAGCAGAACGGTCGTCACGAACGAATGCATCGGACCCTCAAGGAAGAAACAACTAGGCCGGCGGCTCTGACGTTGCGCCTCCAGCAGAAGAAGTTCGATCGCTTCAGACAAATCTTCAATTACGAGCGCCCTCACGAGGGGCTAAACAACGCAACTCCTGGCAGCATATATCAGCCAAGTTCGATGACGCTTCCACGCAATCTAATCGAGTACGTCTATCCGAGGGGATTTGAACTCCGGAGAGTCAACAATAGCGGCGATATCAGCTGGCATAAAGACAGGGTGTTCATCAGCGAGGTTTTTCGATTTGAAGTTCTCGGCTTCGAGCAGGAGGAGGAAGACTTTTACAAGGTCTATTTTCGGGATGTTGAGATTGGCGAGTTTGACGCGGAAGGGCTTCGCTTCCGGCCGGTTCAGGTCATGCGATAAATGGATGGTCCGAGTCAGTTTCCGGCAAGCCGGTTTCGCAGCTACTAGCCGAGAACACTGATCGAGTTGAATAGCACAATGAGCGCTTTGCCCTGATACCGTCAATCCGAAGAGATTCGATGGCAACAACTGCCTAGAATCACCCGGTCTCTCCTGTATCTCGCTGCAGATGACTTGCGGGATCGCCTGTATCAGGAGGGTTCCTCTCCCAGTCTGCGGTAGGACTGGGCTTTCGTTCTTTCACGTGGGGCCAGCAGGCGTGTTGAGTTAAGGATGAAGGTCAATTCGGAAGCGACGTGAATGAATGTAGCAAGGAGCGGGTTGAGAAAGCCAGCCGCGGCCAAGCCAATGCCGATGGTATCAACAATCAAGGTGCCGTAGAAATTTTGCAGGATGATCCGCCTGCAATTGCGTGCAATGCGGACCGTCTCCACAAACTTGGCAAGATCGTTGCCGATCAAAACGACATCCGCGCTTTCCCGAGCAACATCCGTTCCCGACCCCATAGCCACGCCAACGCTCGCCTCGCTGAGTGCCGGTGCATCGTTGATACCGTCCCCCAACATCGCTACCGTGCGGCCTCTTTTCACCTGTTCTGCGATGAAGGCCGTCTTCTGTTCTGGTAGGAGTTCGGAATAGACCTGAATCACGCCCAGTTCATCGGCCACTGCTTCCGCAGCCGACTTGGCATCTCCAGTCAGCAAGACAACTTTGATGTTCATGCCTGTGAGAGCCTTTATCGCTGGCGCGGCACTTGGGCGCAATTGGTCTGTGACCAGAATGGACCCTAGGTAGCGGCCTGCCCTTGCAATGAAAACCTCCGTGCCGCCTGGAGAACTACGTTTCTCCGGGAGCGCGATTCCAAGCTCCTCGAACAGCGCGCGATTTCCGACTACGGTTTGTTCTCCGTGCAGGGACGCCAGAACTCCCCGGCCAATGCGGTACTCGAACGATTCAGGATCAACCGTCGGGACATTTTGCTGCTCTGCGAAGCGGACAATGGCCCGGCCTAAGGGATGTTCCGAGCTCCTCTCAGCGCTGGCAGCGGCTTCCAGAAGCGTGCGCTCCGAGATCCTCGGTTCAGTGCGAACCTCCGAGACCAGAGGAAAGCCGAAAGTCAGGGTGCCTGTCTTGTCGAGAAAGACCGTATGCAACTGGCCCAGTGCTTCGAGGTAGATGCCACCCTTGATGATTGCGCCCTGCCGGGCGGCGCGTCCGATGGCGCCCAGGATCGCCAGCGGCGTGCCCGCTGCAATGCCGCAAGCTCCTGCAACGATAATGACCGAGATGGTCGAACGGAGATTGTGGGTGATCAGGAAGGTGAGCACCGCCGCGCCCAGGGCGAAGTAAACCAGATACCCGGCAAGACGGTCTGCCGTCTTCTGAATCGGAGCGCGGGAGCGTTCCGCATTCTCGACCGCCTCAATGATCTTGCCAAAAGTGGTTTCTTTCCCCAGGCGCTCCGCGCGGACCTGAAGTGTGCCGGTTTGATTGATGGTTCCTGCGTATACATTGCTTCCAGCCGCCTTTTCGCTGGGCATCGGCTCGCCGGTAATTGCGGCCTGCTCTACAAACGAATGGCCGCTCAGAACCTGGCCATCGACGGGAATTCTGCTGCCGGGGCGAATCACCACAACTTCTCCGGGCAGAATGGTCTTCGTGTCCACCTCTACGATCTGATCGTCGCGGAGCACACTGGCGGTCTGCGGAAGGAAATCGAGCATATCCTGAATCGCGCGGCGTCCACGTCCGACCGTCAGCCCTTCGAGGATCTCTGCCGCGAGCACGAACGCTGTAATGACCAGCGCCGTGAAGAATTCACCGATGGCGAGCGCGGAAACCAGCGCAATCGTCATCGAGAGTTCCATTGTCATGCGGCGCTCCAGAATGTTTTCCAACGCCTCTTTAAAGATGGGGTAGCCGCCGATCAGCGTAGCCACCAGGCCAATGACGCTGACGCGGTGAAACGGCTCCCAGAGATGGAACCAGACCGCCGCCGCCGCGAGCGCCACAAAGACCACGCGGAGAACCTCCGCAAGTTCAAAACCATGCTCGTGGTCGTGGTGTTCATCGTCGTGGCCGTGTCCCTCGTGAGAATCCTTAGAAAGCCCGTCCGCAGGTTCAGGACCGTGAAGGCGGGCCTTAGTGGCTTCGCCAAGATCAGCGCGGGATTCGTTCTGGTTCACAACTGGCATACCGCCTCCGGAGTTCTAGTTGAAATATCTCTTGACCACGGACATCAACTCATCCGCGGCCTCAAGTTGCGACGGAAGGGTCTTTTGGTCAGGGGAAAGGACGTGAAACCGCAGATGTCCCTCGATCAGCTCGGCCATCAGGCCATTGAGAGCGCCCCGGCAAGAGGCAACGAGCTGCAAAATCTCCTCGCATTCCCCCTCTCCCTCAAGAGCCCGTTCAATCGCTTCGGTCTGCCCCTTTATGCGGCGAATGCGTGACAGCAGTTTTTTCTTATCTTTCGTGGTATGCGACAAGGACGCCTCCGTTACATAATATAGCCCACTATATTATATTTTAGGATGTGAAGGACACAAACATGCTGGAAACAAAGCGTCGTGTAATCGGTCAGATCATCGTTTGCCAGGGGTGTTGCTGTGGGGCAACTCATAAAGATCGTCCGGCTGTGCCAGTCGAATGGTTGAAAGACGAGTGGCGCAAACGCGGCTTATTGAAACGCGTTCAACTCTCGGTCAGCGGCTGCGTCGGCCCTTGCGATACCCCCAATGTAGTGGTGATCAACTCGGAGTCAGGCTCGCAATGGCTGGGCAACATCACCGAGTTCCATCAATACAGTTCGCTAGTCGATTGGGCGGCCCGCTCGATGGAAGTCGGGCACCTTCTGGAGTTGCCGCGCGAATTCAAAGCTCACATCGTACAGCCGTGGCGCTGATCCTTGGCGCAATCTCCTTGTCGGTCACCCATGAAGCGTATCCTCGGCTTTCCGGACAAGTGGTTTTCCTCTAGTCAAAACGCAGCTGCTGAAAAACGCCTGTCCCTGAAACTTCCAAGAAGGTAATAAGTGATGCGAAGAGTCTTGACAGATAGTTTCCATAGAAAGTATATTAGTTTCTATGGAAACTACTTCAATAAATAAAGAGCCTGCGCCAAAGTTAGAGAGCCACCTCGGCTACTGGCTCAGACGCGTATCCAACGCAGTCTCAGGATCGTTCTCCCGTGCTCTGAATGAGAAGCAGACTTCTGTTGCGGAGTGGGTTCTTCTGCGTGAGCTTCACGACCGCGAACAGACTTCGCCCGGCGAGTTAGCCGACAGCCTCGGGTTGACCCGTGGCGCAGTTTCCAAAATTGTCGACAAACTCGATGCAAAGGGCTGGGTCCAAACGGATGCAAAAGAGGGCGACAGCCGGTTCCGGCTGCTTTCCCTTACACGGGCGGGTCGACGCAGTCTCCCTGTCCTTGCCGAGATTGCTGATCAAAACGATGCACGCTACTTCGATTGTTTGAATGCAAGAGAAAAGTGCGTTCTTCGGGGGCTGCTGGTCAAACTTGCAGATCATAACCGCATCCACGATGTCCCAACCGAATAAGGAGAAATCTCGTGAGCAAAGCAATTGATAACCTGACTGAAGCTATGAAATTTGCAGGCGCGAAGCGTCCCCGCGTGGGTGGCTTCCCATACCTGGCAGAAGTTCTGCGAAAAGCTGGCGTGACGCGCAATGTATGGTCGCTGCCATCCTGCCAAAGCCTCTTCTTGACGCAGGAGGGTCCAGTCGTCATGCAAGGCGCCCCCTTGGTCAATGGTGCCGTCGATGTACCCGCTTTTGATGAAGAGGCTCTCATCAAAGCGCTTCGCCTAGATCAGGCCGGTGAAAGCACATTCCCAGAGTTCCTGGACGCTTCGTGGCGAGCCGGAGTCGTGCGCTATGACGTAGACCTGGGAGCACGCACGGTGGCCTACCAGGGTTGCAATGGCGAGGAACACATCGAATCCTATCCTGCAGTCTGCGTCGCCTAGCGCAAGCTAACCGTTGCGTTCGTTACCTAACGGAAGAATTCGCGCTCAATGGAACGGCCGTTGTCGGCAAGCCTTTCACGCTGCAATATGCGCGAGAACAGGTTCCCGAAAGTCTTTGGAACACGCCTCAGTTTATCCGTAGCAACTACGTCATTACGGGTGTGTGGTCAGGAGCCTTCCTCATCCTCGTCCGGGCTGATCTGATCCTGGTCTATAGGACTGATTTGCCGGCGAAGATTGGGATTCTCGCCACCATCCTGGCACTTGTCGGGGCCTTCAAGTTTACCCAGTGGTATCCGGGAAAGGATGTCCTTTCGAATGCTAGCTGTTTGTTAAGAGTTCTCTGGATGTTGCATGTTTCAAGTTATCTTTACGCTGATTGCGGTTGTAGGCGCATCTGTTCACCTTACATTCTCAGCCAAACGCCGGAGCAGCAGAAAGGCAATTGCCCGAACATATCTGCTGTATCTGCTCTTCTTCTATGTTGGTCTGATGGGAGTGCTCACCGCGTATGCACACGTCTTCCGTCCCGTTGAGACATCTGCGTCCATAGGATGGTCAACAAGCCCTTACGAATACGAAGTCGGGATGGCCGACCTCACCGTTGGCGTTTTAGGCGTTTTGTGTCTGAAGTTTCGGGACGACTTCTGGTTGGCGACAGCCATTGCAAACACAGTCTGGTTGCTGGGGGACGCGGTCGGGCACATTCGGCAGATGACACTTAACAACAATCACGCTTCCAACAACTCAGGCATCTTCTTAGTCACCGAAATCATCATGCCGCTTGTAATTCTCTCTCTAACTCTCTACCACCGTCGTCGGGACAGGAGATGCGGGACATCTCAATCGGGCTACCACTGCAAGTGGCTGTTTCGAGGTCGGCCGATTCGCACTCACTCAATCTTCGTGGCCGACGCTCACTCAGCGTTGTACCCGCAAATGGGTGTCTGCCACGCTGCCCATGCGTTGGTCCTGTCAGAGGATCGAGGACAGTTCACCCGAGCTAACACCTTACCCGTCGGGAGAACACCCTCCGCCAAGTCAAGGGGAATCTCCGATTCCCCTTGACTGTTTCCTATCATGGACGTCACCGGGAAAACCTTGTCACCGGGAAAGACCTTGCGAGAACTTATTACAAAGCACGGGCGTGGGTTACGCCAAATATCTTCGCAAGGAGACCATCGATTGATAGCAAATCGTGGCGGCGCCACACCAGCAGTAGTGAAAAGGCCACAGCATAGATGAGCTGAGTGCCAGAGATTTCCCATTGCTGCATCAGAGTCGTGCCAAAGGTGAGGACAGCAATCAGAAGACCGCCAAAAAAGAGGACATACCGGGTGGCAACTCCGACAAGAATCAAGAGACCGACTATGGACTCGATCCATGGCAGGGAAAGGCCGAAAGCT
>JBAVQC010000130.1:0-33724 GCA_049693715.1 Acidobacteriaceae bacterium
GCGGCTGCGGCCTCAGCGACAATCTGCGCGAAGCGCTGCGACAAAAAACGGGTGTCGTAGCCGACGCAGAGGCCGCGGGCCGGGTCTTCCTGCCGGCAGACATAGCTGGCGATAGCCCCGGCTACGACACGCACATTTCGCTCGGTGAAGTCGGCGGCGAGAATTCCCCGCCAGCCATCCGTCCCGAATTTGATGGGTTTTTCCAGAATCAAATCAATTCGTCGTGTTTCCCCGCCGCGAGTTCGCTGACTACGCGCCGTACATCCTGCGAACGTTCCCGCGTGGTGATCAAAATGGCGTCTTCGGTTTCCACCACCACCAGGTCATCGACCCCGACCAGCGCAACGAATTTCTCCGGACTGTACACGTAATTGTTGCGCGCATCGATGCCCACCATGCCCCGCGCCTCGGTGACATTGCCATCCTTGGCGTTCCCCTGTGCTAATTGATGTTCGTAGAGGGCATCCCAGGAACCCAGGTCATTCCACCCGAATTCCGTCGGCAGGCAGTAGATATTGGAATGGTGTTCGCCCTTGGCGGAGCGCGGCTCGAGCACAGCGTAGTCAATGCTGATGTTCTCGCACGAAGGATAGAGCTCGCGAAACACCTGCTCGAAACGCGGCGTTCCATGGGCGTCGGCAATCTGCTGCAGATAGGGCGCGGTCTCCGACAGATGTTCGCGGATGGCGTTGGCCAGGGTGCGCGCCGACCATAGGAAGATACCGCTATTCCAGTAGTATCTGCCCGCAAGCATGAACTCTTCTGCGCGATCCCGGTTGGGTTTCTCGGTGAAACGGCGAACCCGCTTCACCCTGTCCCGCAATACCTCTCCGGTCTCGATGTAGCCGTATCCTGTCTCTGGCCTGACAGGCTTCACTCCCAGGACCACGATGTTTTCGCCTGCAGCGGCCACGGCGATACCCTGCTCGATGGTTGCCCGGTATTTATCCTCATCGGTGATCACGTGATCGGCGGGGAAGATGCCCAGCACCGCATCGGGAGAGGTACGCTCGATGAGGAAGGCCGCCAGGCCCGCTGCAGGCGCGGTGTTCCGCGCCGCCGGCTCACAGATGATCTGTTCCCCCAGCATGGTTTGCAACTGCTCCGAGATGGCTTTCGAGAGCAGATCGTTGGTGATCACCCAGACATCCTTCGAGGAGGCCAACGTGCCCAGACGATCCACCGTGCTTTGGATCATGGTGCGCGCGCCGTCCAGCACCAGCAACTGCTTCGCCCGCCAACGGCGGCTGCGCGGCCAGAAGCGCGTTCCGCTGCCGCCGGCCAGGATAATGGGGCGAAATTCGACTTTCGATTTCATGGATTCCTAAGAAAGACTGCCGAAAAACTTCTTCATCCTGTCCACGCCTTCTTCAATGTCCTTCTGCGCGACGGCGTAGGACAGGCGGATGTGCTCCTGGGTGCCAAATGCCTCCCCGGGCACCGCGACCACATGCGCTTCGTGCAGCAAGCGTGAGGCCAGTTCCGTGGTGCTCTTCGCCCCCGGTTTGCCCAGGAACGACGACACATTGGGGTACACATAAAACGCGCCCTCCGGCTTGGTGCACGTAATGCCGGGGATTGCCTGCAGGCCGTGCAGAATGACGTCGCGCAGTTTCAGGTAATCGGCCCGCATCTCGGTGACGCAAGCCTGCGAGCCGTTCAGCGCGGCGATGGCTGCCTTTTGCACGATAGCCGCGGTCGACGACGTGGACTGGCTCTGCAGCTTACTCATGGCGGCAATCACGGGCTTGGGGCCAAGAGCAAACCCGGCACGCCAGCCCGTCATGGCATACGTTTTGGAGAGGGAACCGAGCACAATCACGTGCTCTTTTGCCTCCACGAACGAGCCGCCGGAGACCGGAGCACCGGCATACTTCAGGTACACGTAGCACTCATCCAGCAGCAGGAAGATTCCGCGCGCATGGGCCAGCTTTACGATGCGCTCCAGGTCGCCGGGGAAGACGACCGAGCCCGCCGGATTTGACGGCGTGTTTAGAATGATGACCTTGGTGCGTGGAGTAATCGCGCCTTCAATGGCATCCGCCGTAATGCGAAAATTCTCCGCCTCTTTCGTGGGCAGATAGACGGCCTTCCCCCCGGCGTATTGAATGATGTCCTTGAAAGACACCCAGTAGGGGACTGGCAAAATGACCTCATCGCCGTGGTCCACCAGTACCTGGATGGCGTTGAACAGCGCCAGCTTTCCGCCGGTGGTGAAAACCGTCTCATCCGGTGTGTAATCGGAACCGAAGTCGCACGCGTGCCGTTGCACGATCGCCTTTCGCAGTTCCGGAATGCCGGCGACGACCGTATAGCGGGTGAAATTGCTTTCGATGGCCGCGATGGCGGCATCTTTTATGTGGCGCGGGGTCGGAAAATGAGGCTCCCCGGCCCCAAAATCGACCAGCTGCGCGCCCTGGGCGCGCAATCTCGCAGCTTCTGCGGTGACCGCCATGGTCGCGGAAACCTCAATGCGCCCGACACGGTCGGCGAAAATTTTCGTAGCAGCTGGTGCACTCATTCCTACTATCTTGTCAGACTCCTGCCCATTCGCGAAAGCGCAAAGCAGGATCGCCCCGGGACTCGGCCCTTTGCGCCGGCCTACCCAGGCCTCCCGTCCAGCAACCACCCTCCATTAAATGTGGCCCTCCACTTTGTCATCCCACCTGTCCCGGCCTGCCGTGGACCGATCTCCAACGAATACCCCGAGAATCCCCACCTACCCAACCCGCTCCCGCAAAATCCGCTCCACAGCCAACAAATCCTCCTCCGTATCAACACCGATGGTGTTGAAAAGAGTCGGCGCCACATAGATACTGATCCCTTCTTCCAGCAGCCGTAACTGTTCCAATCGCTCCACCGATTCCAGCGGACTCGGCGGCAACTCCGCAAACCTCCGCAGCGCAGCCTTGCGGTATGCATAAATACCGATGTGTTTGCGCGGCGTCAGGGGAGTACCCCGCTGGTAAGGAATCGAAGCCCGGGAAAAATACAGCGCCCGGCCGTCATTTGCCGTCACCACTTTCACCGCGTTCGGGTCGTTGATCTCCTCCGGCGTACAAGGCGTCGAAAGCGTAGTGACCTGAGCATCCGTGTGCGCGAAAGGCCGAAGCAAAGAATCAACATGTTCCGGGCGGAGCAGCGGTTCGTCCCCCTGGATGTTCACGTATATATCCGCGTCCACCAGGGCGGCTACCGCGTTCACCCGGTCCGTGCCGCTCGCCAGCGTATGCGACGTCATTACGCTGGGCCACCCTTGCGAATCCGCAAACGCAACCACCTCGGAAGAATCTGTGGCAATCAACACCTGGTTCAGCTGAGGGCACGCGAGCGCCGCCCGATACACCCAGCCAAGCATGGGCACCCCGGCGATCGGGCGCAGCACCTTGCCCGGCAACCGGGTGGAAGCAAGACGCGCCGGGATCACGGCCACGATACGTTCGCGTGTAGCTTCAATCATGGTGTGTTCGAGTGGAAGGGATCCGATCCCATCGCATCCGTCTCGTCCTCGGGGCTCTGAATATCCAGGTTGACCACCACAGGTTCCTGCCCGCTACGCACGATCACAGCTTCCACCGGTTGATCCTTGCGGGCGTTCAGCTCTTGATGGGGAGCAAAGGGAGGCACATACACAAAATCTCCCGGCCCCGCTTCATCCACAAACTCCAGTTGCTCTCCCCAACGGAACCGGGCCCGTCCACGCACGATATAGATCACGGTTTCCAACTCCCCGTGATGGTGTGGACCGGTCTTGGCATTGGGATGGACAACCACCGTCCCTGCCCACAGCTTCTGCGCCCCCACGCGAGCGTAAGAAATCGCCTCGGCCCGGGTCATCCCAGGGGTCTGCGGAGTATTGCTATCAAGTTCTCCGCTGCGCACAATGCGTAGGCCTAAGGTCTTGGATGGGCGTTCGGAATCAGACATAAATGGACACGTGAAAACCTCCCACAAGTGTAAACGTCTGAAGAGGCGGGCATTAGAAGCCATCCAACCAGCTGGCCCCGGTTGGGTAGAATGCCAGAAATGTAGCGTATTTACAGAAATGACCGCTATCAGATCGCTGAATGTTAAGGATCCAGAAGCGCACCGTCTCGCCGCGGCGATAGCCCAGGAAACTGTGGCCATCCTGCCGGACTACAAGCACACTGCCGAATACGCCGGGCAGCTCCGTCAGGCAGGTCTGATGGTCGAAAGGCGGTGGGGTAATCCCCTCTACACGTTTCCGCCTCTACGCATCGTCATCGCCCGCAAGTCTCAGCTATCCTTGCGATAGAGGAGTTCGCGCATCGCTTTCCGCCGGGCCTCTTGCATTTCCGGGTCCAGATGTTCCTTGGCGGAGGAATCTTCCGCCTCAAGCTCACTGCAGCTGGGGCAGCGGTTGGCAAAACCGGGCTTGTCCGGCTTCAGCTCAAACTCTTGGGAGCAGATAACACAGGTTTTTACCGGGAAAGGCATAACCCCTCGATTGTAACGGATGCCATGCAACTGTTGTAGAATCAACGTAGGCGGCGTAGCTCAGATGGTTAGAGCGACGGACTCATAACCCGTAGGTCGATGGTTCGATTCCATTCGCCGCCACCACCCAAATCACCGTCCCATTTCTGGTTCCGGCATGCGTCTATGCCCCAGGCCAATAAATTTGTGGTTCACATCCTCGCCGCCGTCGCTGAGCAAGAGGCCGAGGCGATCTCGAAGCGAACCAAGGCGGCGCTCACAGCGGCCAAAGCTCGCGGCGGTACTCAACTAGGCGGTCGGCGGGTATCGGCTGAGCGGTGGGCCGAGATTGGCCTTACCGCCACGCGCTAATAAAGGTCACGGATAAAGACACAATGGCTGAAACGGAAACCGAAATGATCGCAACCTCTATGCCACTATCCATCTTCAGGCTGCACCATCCTCGAACGTGATGTTGACGCGCTTACCAAGAACCGCTGCGGCCTTCTGAATAGTGTCTAGCTGAACGCGATCGTTCTCGGGATCGAACAGCCGGGTAATTTGTGTGCGACTGGTCGCCATTCTTTTCGCCATCTCTCGCCGAGAGATATGCTTCGCTTTCATCGCTTCGGCTAACTGCCAGGCGATAACACGCTTGATGGCGTGGCTGGTCGCATATTCGTGGATGCCTTCCTCTTTGAGGAAGCTCTCAAGGGTCGAACCGATGTTTTCCTTGCTCATTGCTCTGTCTCCCGTTTGCGTTTGATCGCTAGTTCTAGATCCCGTGCTGGTGTCTTCTGAGATTTCTTCACAATACCGTGCAGAAGGACCATTTTGCCCTCGTGGATGCAGAACAGCACGCGGGCGATGCCGTCCTTGATGTTGCTCCGCACTTCGAACAGACCATTACCCATTGGACGGCAAACCGGCATGCCGACCGGCCAACCAGACTCAACCGTTTGGAGATCGGAGCCGATGACTTTCTTGTCCGCAGCGGTCATCTCCTTCAGCCACTCCCGCACCGGCTCATTCCCAGCTTTAGTGCGGTAGAAGACTACCGGGATGATCTTCCGATCAGGTTCATCCATATGGCCCTTATAAGGTTCCACTGTACCGCATAAGGTTCCACGGTTCAATGGAAAAACGCTTGGACCTTTGCGCTACCTCGACCGGCACTAGTGCCGCGCGGGGAAGCATGGGGAACCTCTGAGGCGAGGCAGATGCTGGAACATGCGATCGATACCGGCAGGGGGGCGGTCTACTTGAGGCTGACGCCGGAGCAGTATGCGAAGCTGAGGAGAGTCTGAACTACTCCTGGAGGTGCGAGTGGCGAGAGTCCCTTCACCCCCCGGTTGGGGACTCTCGCCTGCAAGTGCTGGAATCACCCGCTTCCAGTCTCAGAGGATTAAGACATTGAAACCTTCGCCGAGGTTGCTTCCAGAGAACGTACGTAAAGGTTTTTCATGCTCTTTAAGGGTTTTGCACAAAATACCGCGCATAAGGGGCTATTTGTGCTCAAAATATGAGACGTTCACGTTGCATGAACAGGCGTTTTTAATGAACGCCCTGAGGTCCCGCGGGGAGCCCTTGGAGGCATGTCACCATGGGGTCCACTTTGGGGGCCACTGGTGGGCCTATGGCAGAAGGATAGCCCTTAGATTAAGCGAGATGTGAGGATTATCTGGTAGCATTCGCCGCCACCACCCAAATCACCGTCATTTCTGGTTCCGGCGTGCGTCTAACCCGGTAGTATTATTTGTTTAAACCATCCTTATGGTCCAAAGTGGTGCTATGTCCCGAACCTTCAAGCGTGCCGTGTTTGCTGTCTCAATCCTGTTGGTAGCGTTGGTGTTCCTCGGCGGAATGGGCCCGAGCCGCGTGCGCGCGGATTCGCAGCAGGATGGCGCCTACCCCGAAATGGAAGTCTACAGCGAGGTCCTGAAGAAGGTTCAGACCGACTATGTCGTCGATCCCAACATGACCAAGGTCACCGTCGGTGCCCTGCATGGCCTGCTCGAGTCGCTGGATCCTAATTCCAGCTACCTGACCCCGGAAGAGTACAACGCCTACAAGAAACACACCAACGAGGGTGTCGCCCAGGTCGGCTTGAATATCTCCAAAAGGTACGGATACGCCACCGTAGTCTCGGTCGAGCCGGGAAGTCCGGCCGAAAAAGAGCAAATCGAAGACGGCGATATCCTCGAAGCCATCGAGGGACATTCCACCCGGGAGATGTCGCTGGTCATGATCCGGTTGTTGCTGGATGGCAAACCTGGAACCAGCGTAACCTTCTCCCTCGTCCGTCCACGCAAGGCAGAACCGGACAAGATCACTCTCACCCGCACCGTATCCCCGGCTCCTCCGCTGGGACTGACGGAGTATGAGAGCAACAGCATTCTCTACCTCAAGCCGGGCATCCTCAACAAAGAGCGCGTAAGCGAAATTGCCACCCGTTTGAAGGAAATGAAGAAGAACGGCAACAAGAAGGTCCTGCTCGATCTCCGCGACGTCGCGGAAGGGGACGAGGATCAGGGCGTACGCCTGGCCAACTTCTTCCTCGAAGCGGGCACCATCGCCACCCTCTCCGGGCAGAAGTATCCCTATGAGGCCTTCAACGCCGACACTTCTAAATTCATTACCGGGGCGCCTCTCGTGGTCCTGGTAAACCATGGCACTTCCGGTCCGGGTGAGATTGTCGCCGCCGCGGTGCTCGATAACAAGCGTGCCGACGTGGTCGGTGACCGTACCTTCGGAGAAGGCTCGGTGCAGAAAACCATGGAACTTCCGGATGGCGCGGCCCTGATTCTCTCCGTCGCCAAATATTCTTCGCCGCTGGGTAAAAAGATTCAAGACGAAGCCGTGACCCCGAACATCGTGGTTGCCAGCGGTCAGGACACGGACGACCAGAAGACGCCAAAGCCGGATGATCAACTAACCAAGGCGCTTGATGTGTTGAAACAAAAAAGCGCCTGATACGCGGATCCCTCATTGATTGGGCAAGCTCCATCTTCGGGCGCTGTTAGATTTCGTCCGCCCGGTCGTTCCGGGCTGGGACCCATGAAGCTAGCGGGCAGCATTACCTTTATCGCCCTGCTCGTTCTCGCCATCATTGCCGGGTCATTGACCGGCCTCATGCTGGTCTACTCCGTCGACCTGCCGCAAATCGCCGACCTGGAACGGTACCGGCCCATCACCTCGACCGACCTGCTCGACGTGCATGGGCGCGTCTTCGGCTCCTTTGCTTTGGAACGGCGCATCGTGGTTCCCTATGAAGCCATTCCGCCCATCCTGCGCCAGGCAGTGATCTCCATTGAAGATAAGAACTTCGAGAGCCACTGGGGAGTCAATACCTTTCGCATACTCGGCGCCGCCTATCACGATCTGACCTCGACTGGCCGCACTCAGGGCGCTTCCACCCTGACCATGCAACTGGCCCGTAATCTTTTTCTTTCCAGTCAGCAAACCTTCGGCCGCAAGCTGCAGGAAGCTTTTCTCTCCATTCAAATCGAGCGCGCCTTTACCAAAGAGCAGATCTTCACCTTGTATGCCAACCAGATTTATCTTGGCCAGGGCGTGTATGGGTTTGAGGCCGGTTCGGAATACTATTTCAGCAAGCACGCGCGCGATCTTACCTTGCCCGAAGCCGCTTTGCTCGCCGCTTTGCCCAAGGGCCCGGTAGCCTATTCTCCGCTGGGCAATCCCGACCGCGCCTTCCGCCGCCGCAACATGGTCATCAATTCCATGCTCGAAGACGGAGTGATCACCAATGCGCAAGCCAATGTAGCCAAGGCTGCGCCGCTTGGTTTGCACATCGAGCCGCCGTCCAACAGCGTTGCTCCCTGGTTCGTCGAGGATGTGCGCCGCGAACTGGAGCGCCAATTTGGCAGCGAGCAGGTGCATGAAGAAGGCCTCCGCGTCTACACCACGCTCGATCTGGATTTGCAGCAAACGGCCAATCGCGCGGTGCTCGACGGATTAGCGGCGCTCGAACGCCGTCATGGATGGAAGGGCAACTTGCTCAATGTGGTCGCTGCGGGAGAATCACTGGATGACTTCCGTCACCCGGATTGGCGCCAACCGGTCGCGCCAGGATCGTACGTGCACGCCCTGGTGACCAGTGTCTTGCCCTACCAGGTGACCGCCCGCCTGGGTGAGCAGCAAGTGATTCTCGGCCCCGACGACTTTGCCTGGACCGGCCAGCGCGATGCCGAAAAATTCCTGAAATCCGGCGACATCATCTACGTTCACATTGTTCCTTCGACCGACTCAAATCTGGTCCTGCACGCTGTGCTGGAACAGGATTCCGGAATACAGGGATCCCTGTTGGCCGTGGATAACACCTCCGGCGAGGTTCTCGCCATGGTCGGCGGCCGCGATTTCAACCTGTCGCAGTTCAACCGTGCCACCCAGGCTGAGCGGCAAACAGGGTCTTCTTTCAAACCCTACGTCTACACCGCGGCGGTGGAGCAAGGCGCCCGTCCGGAAGAAATAATTGTCGACGCGCCGGTTACCTTTTCCACCGCCGTCGGACCCTACACCCCGCACAACTACGACGACACCTTCGAAGGCCCGGTCACCCTGGTGCATGCATTTTCAGATTCGCGGAACATCCCCGCGGTCAAGCTTGCCGAGCGCGTAGGGATACGCAAGGTCATCGCCACCGCTCATCAGTTTGGCCTCAACAGCACCATCCCTCCCTTCCTCCCCGTTGCGCTGGGGTCGGTGGAGGCTACGCTTGAGGAGCAGGTAGCGGCTTACAGCAGCTTCCCCAACGATGGGGTTCGCCTGGGGCCGCACCTTATCCGCAAGGTAACCAACGCGGATGGGCTCACTTTGTCGGAGAGCCCGGCGAATGTGGCTGAGTCCACCACCCAGAAGACGGCACGCATCATGATGGTGATGCTCAAGTCAGTGATAGGGCCGGGCGGTACCGCTGCGGACGCCATGGCGCTGCACCATCCTCTGGGTGGAAAGACCGGCACCACTACTGACTTCAACGATGCCTGGTTCATCGGCTTTTCCCCCTCCATCACCTGCGGAGTCTGGGTTGGCTACGACAACCGGCAATCAATCGGCGAGAAAGAAAGCGGCGGTCACGCTGCCCTTCCGCTGTGGATGAGTTTTATGAAGGTAGCCATTGCCGACCATCCCAACGAGCGTTTCCCGGGAGATGCACGGCCGTTACCGGCCATGAATGTGGCGACAAAGACCACGGTTACACATCCCTCAGGTCCGCCGCCCGCCACCCCCCAGTAGAACCTCTGTTCTCACCCACGCTCTAAAGCCCCGGAGATACGCTTTCTGTCGAAACTGCTAGCAGCTGCTTTCCGTCTCTCGCTCCCGCTCGATCCACTCCCGGATATAAGCCGGGCAGTTCCGCAGCACGGCGCCGTTGGCTTCACAACGCGATAGAAAATCAATGGAGTCCTGGTCCACCAGTCTCACCGCGCTCATGTCCAATACGAAGTTTTGATTCTCCGTCTCCGCGGTGAAGACCTTGCGCAATTCCGCCAGATTCTCCCCCTCGATGCGTCCACTTACCAGCAGGACGACCAGGCCGCCGTCCTCCGTTCTTTGCACTTTCCACATAGATAGCTCCTCTTTCCTTGATCAGGGTTACGCCCCGGCTGGCGTTCCACAGCACAATCGTCAGGGTGACAATGGCAACGCCGATTCCGTTCATGGCACAGCTAACCGCGAACATCCCGATCAGTTGCCGTGTCATGCAGAAGTTCAACATTGCCTTGCCCTCTTGCAGGCTTTCAATGCAATCCAGCAGCCAAATCTAAACAGATGAAAACAAGATAGTTAACCCCAGCGCGAAGCAGCGTGGGGATCGGGAATTCACGAAACATCGTGAACCCCGGCGAGAAGTAGGTTCGGCGGCTGGTTTTGGGTTATGTTCATTACACAAAAAAGCGGCAGGGCGAACCAATGACTACGGTCCATCTAAGCGAAAATCTGAAGCATGCAGAGGAAGAGCTACACAAGAGTGAAGAAAAATACCATTCGCTCTTCGACCTTTCTCCGATCGCGATTTATTTGCTGGACCGCGACGGCAACTTCCTCTCGGCGAATGCCGCGGGAGAAGAGCTCCTGAAGGCGTCCGCGCCGGAGATCGTGGGCGCCAACATTGTCAGTACATACCTGCCCCAGGAACTCTCCCCGGGCCAGGTACCGGCCGAGAAAACAGGTGGTGGCTTATTTCGCTTCGAGCGCAGTTTCCTGCGCCGGGACGGAAGCAGCGTCCCGGTAGAGATCTCGCTTTCTGCCATGTTGCCGGGAGGGCGCCAGGCAGTCGTTCAGGACATAAGTGAGCGCAAGGGAGCAGCGTCCGCGTTAGAGAGTGCTCTGGATGAAGCGAAGAGAGCGGAAGACCAACTGCAACTCGTCTTGAATTCCATTCCTATGATGGTTTGGAGCGACAACCAGGACGGCAACGACTTCTGCAACCAGCGCGTCCTGGAATACTTGGGCATACCCCACGAAAAAGCAGCGGCCTTTGATTGGAAAAGTGGCCTCCATCCAGACGATGCGGCTCGCGTGGCGCAGAAGTGGCAATCGGCGGTGGCGACGGGCGGCATGTATGAGGTGGAAAAGCGGCTCCGCGTCGCCGATGGCACCTATCGTTGGTTCCAGACCCGTGCTTTGCCGTTTCGCGATCAGCAGGGGGAGATTGTCCGCTGGTATGGCGTGGACACCGACATCGAAGACCTCAAGCGCGCGGAAGAGACGCTGGCCGAACACGCCCGGCAACTGAAACAGGTCATCGATCTCAATCCTTTGCACATGTTTATCTGGGAGGCCGATGCCAGCGCCTCCTACGGAAACCAGGCATCGTCGGACTATTTTGGCCCCATTCCAGCCATGCCGCCGATGGAGTTTCTCACGCTGGTCGCCCACCCCGATGATTTGGAGGACCTCCGTGCAGGAATATCGGAGGCGCTGTCAAATGGAACTCCCTTTGCCATGGAAGCCCGCATGCGCAGACACGATGGCGAATATCGCTGGTTCCTTTACCACATCAACCCACTACGCGACGAGCAGCAACGGATCGTTCGCTGGTGCGGCACGCGCATCGACGTCGACGACCGCAAACGAGGCGAAGACCGAACCCTGAGAGAGAACCTGGTTCTCCGCGAAGAGATTGAACAGGTCTCGATGTTTGAAGAAATCGTGGGCAGATCGCCGGCCATACAAAAAGTGACGGCGCGCGTGGCCAAGGTTGCGGGAACTGACTCTACCGTTCTGATCACCGGCGAAACCGGCACCGGGAAAGAACTCATCGCGCGCGCCATTCACAAACGTTCCTCGAGAGCCTCGCGAGCGTTTGTGAGCGTAAATTGCGCCGCTATTCCGCGCGACCTGATCGCGTCGGAGCTGTTCGGCCACGAAAAGGGCGCGTTCACCGGCGCTCTGCAGCGCAGGCTGGGGCGCTTTGAATTGGCGGACGGGGGAACGCTCTTCCTGGATGAAGTGGGCGAGTTACCGGCCGAGACCCAGGTGGCTCTGTTGCGCGTGCTCCAGGAGAGGGAGTTCGAGCGCATAGGCGGCGGCCGTCCCATCCGCACCGACGTACGCGTGATTACCGCTACCAACCGCGACCTTCCGGCGGCCATTGCAGCCGGCACCTTTCGCAGCGACTTGTTTTATCGCATCAATGTATTCCCCGTGCATATTCCTCCGCTGCGCGAACGAAAAAGCGACATACGTTTGCTGATCGAGTATTTTATCGACCGCTTCTCCAGTAAGACGGGAAAGAAGATCCGGCACATTGATAGGAGAAGCCTGGACCGTCTGCAAAACTACCCTTGGCCGGGCAATATCCGCGAGTTGCAAAATATCATCGAGCGATCGGTCATTGTGTGTGATACAGAAGATTTTTTCGTCGACGAGAGTTGGCTTTCTCACACCACGAGCCGCCCTCTGGCAGATGAATTGGTAACTCAGGAAAAAGAAATCATAGAGAACGCATTGGCTCAAACCAACGGCCGCGTCTCCGGCCCCACAGGAGCAGCCGCCCGCCTCGGCATGCCGGCATCCACTCTCGACTCCAAGATCAAGTCGCTAAAAATCAACAAGCGCCAATTCCAAACAACCTGATCTGCGGACCCTTCCTGGGAACGCGGCAGAAAATTCCCCGACGTTTGTAATCCTTCATCACGAAGTTTCGTGAATTCCCGAATGAACCGTAAATTCGGGACGCCATAACTCTTTCCCTATCAATAATTTAAGTTTGGCCACCGGCTTGCACTTAATAGCGCATAGATATGAGTTCGGGAACCAAAGCCAAGCTCACATCGCCACTTTAAAAAACACGGAGAGAGACATGATTTCGAAGATGACCCACCAGGTTCTTTCAATGTCGCTGTGTGCGATTCTGCTTGTGCAGGGAGTAGCCGCTCAGACCAGCCCTCAACCTTCATCGACTGCGGCGCCCGCAGTAGCCCCACTCACCACCGATCAACTGGATTCTTTGGTTGCACCCATAGCGTTGTATCCGGACGCATTGGTGGCCCAGGTCCTTGCCGCCTCCTGCTTTGCAGACGAGGTTGCATTTGCCGATGACTGGCTCAACCAGAATCAGAATCTGCAGGGAGCCGCACTCACCCAGGCCGTGGATCAACAGTCGTGGGATCCAAGCGTGAAGGCGCTCACCCAGTTTCCCTCCGTGCTCCATAATCTGGCAAAGAACTTGTCCTGGACATCCAATCTCGGCCAGGCATTCACCAATCAGCAATCAGACGTGATGGCCGCGGTACAGGTCATGCGCGCCAAGGCGCAGGCCGCGGGCACTCTGCAGTCATCGTCGCAGATCAAAGTGGTTCAACAAGGCGCACAGACCATCGTGATCGAACCAGCCGACAGCAATGTGGTCTATGTTCCGCAATATAACCCGGCGGTCGTCTACGGTACGCCCTTGGTTGTGCCCGCTTACACCCCGCCCATTGCCGTTGCGTCCGGCATTTCCTTCGGCGCAGGAGTCGCGATTGGTGCAGCCATCGGTGGGGGCGGCGGCTTTGTCGCCGGTGGCTTCGGCGGCGGCTGGGGCTTCGGCGCCTGGGGGATGAATTGGGGCGGCGGGGGTGGCGGCGGAAACATCAACTACAACCACAATACCTACGTCAACAAGACCACCATCAACCGCAACAGCAACAACAATAACAACAACGGTAACAGAAACAACAACAACGGAAACCGCGACAACGGCAACAACGCCGGCAACCGCAATAACGGCGACAGGCCGGGTGTGCCCAACGGCGGCCGCAACGGAAATCACGGCTTGATCGGAGGCAACGGAGGGGTTCAGCATCAGCCGCTGAACAGCAATCGCGCCAATGTAGCCAATGCTAACCGACCCCGCTCTGCCATGAGCGGCAATGGTAACCAGGCTCGTGCTGAAGCCAATCGCGGCCGGGCCAGCATGCGGCCCGCGTCCTATCAGCGTCAGCAGCGTGCAGGCCAGCAGCGCCAGCAACATGTCAATCAACCACGCCAACAACATTTCAATCAGCCGCGCGGTGGCGGTGAACGTGGCGGGGGGCGGCGTTAAGCCCCCTAACCTTCACTCACAGGAATCCCAATCGAAAGGAAAACAGGAATATGAATTCGCAACGGAATAGCTCAACCCCGCACCAATATTTTCGTCTGGCTGCGCTGGGTATGTTGGCGGTCGTTTTCATCCTCGGCTGCTCGAAGAAACAAACCAACGCCCCGGCCACACCAGCCAAAACATCCCAGAAGACCTTCGCCACCCCGGCGGAAGCCGGGAAGGCGTTGCAATCGGCAGTGCAAGCCAAGGATGACAAGGCCATCGCGCAGGTCCTGGGGCCGAAAGCGAAAGCGCTGGTAAGTTCAGGAGATTCTACTGAAGACGCGGCCGCCACCGATTCCTTCGCTAAAAAGTACGATCGGATGAACCGGTGGGTGACGATGACGGATGGCAGCCAGGTGCTTTATATCGGAGCTGACAACTATCCCTTTCCCGTTCCTCTGGCTCAGGATGGTTCCGCGCGGTGGCGCTTCGACGCTACCGCCGGCGATGAAGAACTTCGGGCGCGCCGCATTGGCAACAACGAACTCACGGCCATGGATGCGGCCAGATTGATCGCGAACGCCGAGGAACTTTATCACCGGTCCACGCATCGATACACTGACAACGTCACTAGTACCCCGGGGCAACAGGATGGACTCTATTGGGAAGTAGCCCAAGGCCAGGCTCCCAGTCCTCTGGGCAGGTTCAGTGAGTTTGCCAAGGGTATCTTTGCCGCGGGAGCTCCCAGCAAAACGGCGGTGTTGAGCGGATACTCTTTCCGCATCCTCACCGCGCAGGGAGGTTTCACCATCTTCGCCAGTCCAGTCAACTATCGGTACTCCGGCATCATGACCTTTAGCCTGGGCCGCGACGGTGTTGTCTATCAGCAGGACCTTGGGCCGCAGACAACGGATGCGGTGGAAGCCATCAATCAATACAACTCAACCGACGGATGGACGCAGGCAGAGTAGCTTGCGTCCGGGTACGTCTTCTCAAGGAGAAATTCATGAAGAACCACAAGATGTTTCTCGCCTTCTTAAGTTTCTTGTTGCTGACCCTGGGCAACGCCGTTGCCCAGCAGCTACCGCAGGAGCGTCCGCCGGCGAACGTGGCCGGCAACTGGGTCATCTACACCAAGGGTGACGATGGAAAAACCGGCACCCACACCGTGAACCTCATACAGAACGGCACCACGCTCACCGGACATTTCAAAGGTCCATACCAGTCGGGCGGGATCGAAGGCACGGTGAACGTGCGTCACATCGTGTTTAAAACCAAGACACGGAACGTGCTGACTTTCCGCGGCATGATCGACGGCAACACCATGGAAGGGAACTTCGGGATTCGCGGGCAACATGGAACCTGGGAAGCAAGACGTCCCGATTGATCGTGACGCAAGTCAGAAAGGAAGCAGAGCGATGTTCAGTAGACGTGTGTTGCTTAGGAATTTATTGGGCGCGGCCGCGGTCGGGATGGTTGGTTTCCCGATGCAGGAACTCTTGTGGGCGCAAGGCAATCAACTGACAGGCAATGAGCGCGGCGAATTCGGCCGCCTCGCGGCGGGGTTCAAGAGAAGTTTCAATGTGCCCGCCCTTTCCGTCGCCATCTCTCGCAACGGAGAATTCGTCTTCGATCAGGGGTTCGGGTTGAACCAGAGTATTCGGACGGGGAACGCGAAAGACCTGGGGCCGGTCAACATGTCGAGCCTGTTCCGCATCGCCAGCTTGACCAAGCCAATTACCGCCGTGACCATCTTTACCCTGATCGAACAAGGCAAGGTGAATCCTACCGACAAAGTCTTCGGGACATCCGGCATCCTGGGGACGAAGTACGGGAAGAGTCCCTATAAGCAATACGTGACGGACATCACGGTGGATAACCTTCTGACCCACACCTGCGGCGGCTGGCCGGATGATTCGACCGGCCCCATGTTCCGGTTTGATTCGTGGGACCAGGCCAAGCTGATTGGCTGGACCCTGGAGAATCTTCCGCTCACGTCTCCACCCGGAGAGCAATGGGCCTATTCCAGCTTCGGATATTGCCTGCTCGGCCGCGTCATCGAGCAGATCACGGGCCAGGCCTATGCCGACTGCGTCCAGAGCGCGATTCTCGCGCCTTGCGGCATTAGCGGTATGCGCATTGCCGGTAACACTTTGAGACAGCGCGCTCCCGGTGAAGTGGTGTACGTCGGGCAATATAACGAGGACCCTTACAAGATGAATATCGCCCGAATGGATTCCACGGATGGATGGCTAGCCACTCCCTCGGCCCTGGTCCAGTTTCTGGACCACGTGGGTGGGTCGGGGACGATCCCCAGCATTCTGAAGCCGGAAACCATCCGTGTCATGACCACTCCCAGCCCTGTGTTTCCAGGTAACTCTCCGGCGAAGTATGCGCGAGGCTGGATGGTTGGCATGGGAAACATGTGGCACAACGGCAGCTTGCCGGGATCAACGACCATCATGGTACGGGCCGCAACCGGCTTGTGCTGGGCCGCCTTGGCCAATACGCGGACGGAACCGCACGATCAGATCGACAACGCGATGGACGGAATGATGTGGAACATGGTCCGTAGCGTACCCGAGTGGAACGCATGATTGAGAGGGAGCCGCGATATATTACCCTCGTCCCAGCACCCGCATCAACCGCAGGTACCTCTTCGCCTGACCCACATCGCGCATGATCTGCTCTTTTAACGCCTCCGGAGAAGGCCAACGCCGTTCCCCGCGCAGCCGGCGGTGAAACAAAAGTCGCAGCGGCGTCTCTTCCTGCAAAGGAATCGGACGAAAATTAAGCAAATGGGATTCCACCGCAAACGAATCCGCGCCAAAGGTGGGCCGGTTTCCGATATTCGTAACCGCATCGAACCACTCCCCGGCCACACGCAACTGTGTCACATACACACCATGAGGCGGCAGCAATTCGCGATAAGGAGCCAGGTTGATGGTGGGAACCGTGAGCGTGGATCCAATCCCGCGTCCATGGGCCAGCGTCGAATCGACAAAGAACCCATGCCCCAGCAGCGCCCGTGCGGTGCGAATCTCCCCCTGCGACAGCAGTTCTCTAATCCTGCTGCTCGAGCAAGTCAGTCCTCGTACCTGGCAGGCATCGTGGATCACCACCTCAAAACCAAGCTCCCGGCCCAGCTGGTTCAATTCAGCCATGCCGCCTTCCGCGCGATAGCCAAAGCGAAAGTTGGGGCCCTCATGCACCTCGACCGCTCCCAGCGCATCATGAACAATAGCAGTCACAAATTCCGCCGCCCGCATGCGGGAAAGTTCTGCGGTAAAGGGAAGCACCAAGACCGCATCAATCCCGGTATCTCCCAGCAACTCGAGTTTCGTCTCCAGAGGCGTAATCAGCTTGGGACAAGTCTCCGGCCGCAGGAACTGCAACGGATGCGGATCGAACGTAACCGCCACCGACCGCAGCGATCGCGCCGCGGCGCTTTGCCTGAGCTTCTGCAGAATGTACTGGTGGCCAACATGGACACCATCGAAGTTGCCGATGCTCACGACCGAGGGTCCCAGGCTTCGGGCTATCTCGCCGGCATTGCGAAAAACTTGCATGTTTATATCTCGAACGGGATACGCAACCCGTCGTAAGCCAGTTGGATGTTCTCGGGAAGTTCTTGATTGGTTTCCGCGTGCGATAGATCATGGGACATGTGAGTAAAAAACGCGCGCCGCGGCTGCATGCGCCGCACGAATGCGAGAGCTTGTTCGAGCGTAGCGTGGCTGGGGTGAGGAGTCCTCCGTAATGCGTCGAGAATCACCACGTCAAGGTCCTTGAGCAGAGCCAGGCTCCCGGCCGGGATATCGTTCATATCCGTCAGGTACGCGGCATTGCCGAAGCGGAAACCCGCCACTTCAATCTTGCCGTGGGTGAGCGGGATGCGCTGAAAGACCGCGCCTTCAATTTCAACCGATGGTCCCATGCGATGCATCTCCACCCTGGCTCGCGTCGGGTACCACGCCCCGGTATCGAAGGTGTAATCAAAGATTCGTTCAATCACATTGGCGGCGGCATCATCCGCGTAAAGCGGGAGTTTGCTTTTGTGCTTAAAACTGAGCGGCCGCAAATCGTCCAGCCCGAGAATGTGGTCCGCATGAGAATGGGTATAGAGCACCCCGTCGACGTGATCGATCCCCTCACGCAGGGCCTGCATACGAAAGTCCGGCCCCGTGTCGATCACTACAAGGTGTCCTTCCCAGGCAACCGCGATCGACGGCCGTGTGCGCCGGTCGCGCGGATCCGTGGAGGTGCATACCCGGCACGCGCAGCCAAGAGTCGGCACACCCATTGAGGTGCCACTACCCAGAATGGTGATCTCAGCCTTATGGATGAAATACGCTCCCGAGTGAAGATGCGCTAGTGGGGTTTCTTCGACTGTGGAGGCCGCTGAGCAGAATTGGCAATGGCATTCGTGATCTCGAGAAACGACATGCGCAAATCGAACAGGGCATTCTGCAACAGCCGCTTCTCCAGCTCGCTAAGATTGCCCTTGGTCTTCTCATCCAGCACGCTGAGCATGTCAATGCTTTGCCTGGCGCCCAGGATGTCGATGCGTGGCTGCTCGTTGGGGGCCGTGCCCGCGCCCATCTGCACCGCGGCCGTCATATAGAGCGACTGCACCAGGCGATCGAAATTCATCACTGTGGGGGCCGGTTGACCTGGATTCGCCTTTAGCAGCATCTCGTCTAATCGGCTCGCGGAGGCATGGTACTCCTTGCTCTGCTGTGCGGATTCAGCGGCTGTCGGCTCAGGGATGGTTTCGTCTCCATCCATCACCTCTGGCTCCTCCACTTCCACTTGCACCGCCTGGGCGGGAGCGGGAGCAGCCGCTTCCGGGCGAAGAGGCTGTGCCGCGGGAGTACTTTCGCCGCCCTCGCGGAGTTCGCCTTCGGAAGTGAACTTACGCCGGTCGGTCACTGTGAATTGTGGTTCTTTTTCACGCATGGTGTTTTCCCATCTTCTTGTAGGCTTCGATTTAGTTGGCCGGTTCCGCCAGTGGCCGGGCGATAGCGGGGGGCGCGGCCAGCGCAGTGGCCACCCCTCCTTCGTAGGTGATCTCCTGATTTCGTTCCAACACTTCCACCCGCACAAACCCAAGTGCCAGAACTTGCGGCAAGCCGGCGCTCGACAGCGACGCAATACTGGTAATCCGCCCCACGGGCTGGTCATTGCTGCGCAGGTCCAAGGGTAGCGAAAGGGGTAGCGAATCAGGCCGGGCGGCTTGGAGCGCAAATTGGTGAAACTGCCGGTTGACTTTCCCCCGGGACCGGATGCGCTCCACAATTTCCTGGCCCAGGTAGCAACCCTTGCTGAAGTTGAGCGCGCGCGTCTGGGCTGTCTCCTGCGGCAGGTCGCGATCGTTCAGGTCGACCCCGTACAAAGGCGTACCCTCAAGCACGCGTAAAGCTTCCATCGCTGCCCATCCGCACGGATTTGCCCCAGCAGCCTGCAGTGTTTCCCAAACCGCCGCCACATGCTCGGGTGCGAACCACAATTCATAGCGTGGCACCGCGACGTGATAGGCCTCGATGATCGTGCAGGCCACTTCGCCAATGGTGGCGTTGCTCATGCGCGCATTTTCCGTGCTTTGTGTTGCCGGCGAAAACCCCGGCGAAAATCCCAACGTGGCCAGTACCTGGGCCGCCCCCGGGCCGGTTAGCGACAAGCCCGTCCACTGTCCGCTAACATCCGCCAGCTCAACATCGTCCATTATGATGAAGTGATCCAGATGGCTCATCAGCGCCGGAACCTGGTCGATACTCGTATCCAGCAAAAGATCGTCGGCGCGGCGATATACGTAGCAGTCGCCCTGAATGCGCCCCTGGACGCTGAGTAGAAAACTGTAATTTCCCTGTTCTTCGGGGAGCGATTGGACCGCGTTCGATACCATGCCGTTTAACCACCGCAAGCGGTCTCCGCCGGTAACCAGAATCTTTCCCCGCCAACCCAGGTCGCTGACCCCGGCTGAATGCAGTAGGGAATCAATTTCACCCGCCAGACCGTCAAACACTCTGGTGGTCAGCGCACCGCAATACAGCTCCAAAGAGGACGCAGTCCCCAGGGTGGCGCCCAGCGGGGTGGGGCCGGCATCCCGTTTTACTCCTGGTGAAGCGGCGGTCGATTCAGGATGGTTCGTGGCAGAAAGCACAATAAAATTATAGCCTTGCAGCAGAGTGAGTGCTCACAGCCCCAGGGCGGAGCTCGGAAAAGGGTTGAACCATGAAGCGTATATGCAGGAACTCATGCGGTTTAGTCGCGTCGGCGCTCCTGCTGGCCTGGACCGCTTCTACCTTTGCCCAGGATGCCTCACCCAAGAAAGATACAAAGATCACTCCGGAACAGACCAGGGAGCTCTTCCGCTCCTTGAACCAGATTCTTTCCTTTGCCAGTGATGACAGCAAGCTACCCATACAGCACGAGGTCAAGCGCCGCCTCATTACCCGAGAGCAGGTGGAAAAATACATTCTGGACAAGTTCAAGGAAGACAAAGACGCCAAACGCATGCAAAGCGAAGAAATCGTGCTCAAGAAGTTTGGCCTTCTCGATCGGGATTTCCAGTTGCAGCCCTTCCTGGTCAGCCTGCTAAAGGAACAGATCGCCGGCTATTACGACAATAAGACCAAAACGGTGAACCTACTGGACTGGGTATCGCCCGAAGATCAGAAGCCGGTCATCGCTCACGAACTGACGCACGCTTTGCAGGACCAGCATACGGATCTCGATAAGTGGGAGCCCGATCCACCGGACACGATTTCAAAAAACGTTACCGAAGACAACGAACGCCTGGCTATGGATGAGCGCGACACCGCGCGGGACGCGGTACTCGAAGGGCAGGCCATGGCTGTTTACCTCGATTACACGCTCAAGCCCGCGGGCAAAAGCCTGCTCACCTTGCCCGACGTCATGCGCACTCCACAAGAGGATCTCGATGCATCCGGCAGTTCGCCGATCATGGACCGCGCACCACTGTTGTTACAGCAATCGCTGTTGTTTCCCTATCGCGATGGGCTGGGATTCGAGCAGAGGCTGTTGAAGGACAAGGGAGCGCAATACGCTTTTGCCGGGGTTCTGGACCGGCCGCCTTCAACCAGCTACGAGATCATGAATCCGGCAGCCTATGAGCGAAAAGCGACCGCCCCCTTGCTGCAAATGCCTGATGTGCACGCGCTGCTCGAACCTGATTATGAGCCGTACGACATCGGGGTCATGGGCGAGCTCGATGTACGCATCCTGACCGAGCTCTTCGGGGGTCCGGATATCGCAGCGATGCTCACCCCGCAATGGAAGGGCGGTCTCTACTACGCGGTACAGAGCCGCAAGGCCGTCACTCCCGTGCAGCGGTCCTCTACCGCCTCGGTCGCGCTGCTCTATCTATCTGCCTGGCGGAGCGAAGAGGCCGCGAGGGAATTCGCCAAGCTTTACGCCCGCGACCTGAACAAGAAATATTCCGGCGTGGTACGCGATGCAACCGCCGAAACCTCATCCGACGAGCAGGTTTACAACGGAAGTGAGGGACCCATCCTCATCGTCCGTCAGGGCAAGCAAGTTTTCGTGAGTGAAAGCTTCGACCCGGTGACCGCCCGAAAACTCCAATTCCTCTTCTTCGGAGCCCAACAAGGCGGGGAAACCCAGCAAGCCGCGAAGGCCCTGCCACCGCCCGCCGAACTCAACGCCCACCTGACCAGGCTAATGGCCAGCTGCGGCATGATCAAAGCCTCCCTACGCCACTAACCTTGAGGCCCCACGCCTGATACTAAAACAAACAGGACGGAAACAAACAGGACGGCTGTTCGGGATGCTGAAAAATTCGAAGACCGGCGCAAAAAGCGTACCGCAGGGTACCGCAGGGGCTAAAAGCCCATCGTAGTTTCAAGCAGTTGCGGCACGATTATAAAGTCGTGCCCTGATACAAAGCAGGCTTTTTCAGCAGCCTGTTTTACCGAACCCCAAACAAACCCATAACGCCGGGTGTCCCTCTAACCCCGACCCCAGGGCAGGTATACTGAAACCGACATTGATCCCCACCCTTCGGAGCCGGTTTGCAGCAGGCGGAAATAGGAATCATAGGCGGCAGCGGGCTCTACACCATGCCCGGTCTAACCAATCCTCAACAACTTGAGGTAACTACCCCATTCGGCGATCCCTCCGACGTCTTTATGGCTGGCGAACTGGAGGGACGGCAGGTAGTCTTCCTGGCTCGCCACGGCCGGGGACACCGCATCCTCCCCTCCGACCTCAACTTCCGCGCCAACATCTTCGCCATGAAAAAGCTGGGCGTGGAACGGATCATCTCCGTCTCCGCCGTAGGTTCCCTCAAGCTGGAGCACAAGCCGACCGAATTCGTAGTCCCCGATCAATTCATCGATCGCACCACGCTGCGCCGCTCCACCTTTTTCGGCGACGGAATCGTGGGCCACGTAGCCTTTGGCGATCCCGTCTGTGCCACCGTCGCCAAGGCCATCCAGCACGGAGCACAGACTGCGGGAGTCGTAGCAAAATCGGGCGGTGTCTACGTCTGCATGGAAGGTCCACAGTTCTCCACCCGCGCCGAGTCGAACCTCTATCGCAGCTGGGGCGCCGATATCATCGGCATGACCAACCTGCAGGAAGCTAAGCTCTCCCGGGAAGCCGAGATCTGTTATGCCACCATGGCCATGGTGACGGACTATGATTGCTGGCACGAAGACCACGACGCCGTGACCGTCGACCAGGTGGTAGCCGTACTGCACCAGAATTCCGCGAACGCCGCCATGGCTGTGCGGGCTGCCGTCGCAGCCATGCCCAGGGAGCGCACCTGCCCCTGCGCGACCGCGCTGAAATTTGCCATCCTCACCAGTCCCGAAGCCATTCCAGCCGCAACCCGAACCAGGTTGGATTTGCTATTGCGCAAATACACTTCCTGAAGCAGAAAGAAAAACCATGTCCATTCTCGTCGTAGGCAGTGTTGCATTTGACAGCATCGAGACCCCCAAGGGTAAGCGCGACCGCTGTCTCGGCGGCGCGGCCACCTATTTCGCACTCGCCGCGAGTTACTTTACCGATGTCCGCGTCATCGCCGTAGTCGGCGAAGACTTCACCGCCGAGCACGAGGCCGTCCTCACCCGTCGCGGAGTGGATACCCAGGGCCTGGAGCACACTGCAGGCAAGAGCTTCCATTGGACCGGGTCCTATGTGAAGAGCCTCAACGAGGCACAGACCCTCAACACCGAGCTGAACGTTTTCGAAAGCTTTGCCCCCAAGGTGCCGGCCGCTTACAAAGATAGCGAATTCCTGTTTCTCGCCAACATCGATCCCGTACTGCAAAGCAACGTCCGCGCGCAGATGCCGAAGGTTCGCATGGTCTGCGGCGACACCATGAACTACTGGATTACCGGCCATCGTGAAAACCTGGCCAAGGTGCTCACCGGGCTCGACGCCCTCCTCATCAACGACGGAGAAGCCAAGCTCCTGGCCGACAACAACAACCTCGTGCTGGCCGCGCGCAAAATTCTCGCCATGGGCCCAAAGGCGCTGATCGTGAAACACGGCGAGTACGGCGCCACCGCCTTCTTCAGCAACCAGGGCTTGAACGGATCAGGCCCGGCCAAGGTCGCCTTGCCCTTCCGCGCACCGGCTTTGCCGCTGGAAGAAGTAGTCGACCCCACCGGAGCAGGCGATTCCTTCGCTGGCGGCTTCTTCGGCTATCTTGCCTCGCAGCCCGAGATCACCCTGCAAACCTTCAAACAAGCCATGTTCTATGGCGGCGTCATGGGCTCCTTTGCGGTGCAGCGCTTTGGTACGGAACAGATGCAATCGCTCACGCGAGAGGAGATCGATCAGCGCTTCGCTCTCTTCCGTGAGCTTTCCCACCTTGACTGAAACCAAAACTGAGGCGATCCGGCGGGAGACCCTCATCGTCGCCTGGGCGGCCCTTGCGATCGCCCTGGTCTCCCTCGCCTATTGCGTCCGGCACGGCACCCTTCTGCTTTACGGCGATGCTGTCGCGCATCTGCACATCGCTCGTCGCGTCTTCGATTCCCTGACTCCCGGCTATCGCCAGTTGGGTTCCGTCTGGTTACCTCTACCCCACATCCTTCTTCTGCCTTTTGTCTGGAATATGGCCTGGTGGCGAAACGGTTTGGCTGGAGCCTGTGTGTCCATACCCAGCTACGTGCTCGGCTGTGCGGGTATTTACCGTCTGGCTCGCATGTGGCTCTCCGTGGCCCCGGCCATCGTCGTCGTCGCCTTTTATGGGTTGAATCCCGGTCTGCTTTATATGGCCACCACGGCCATGAACGAACCGCTCTTTCTGGCCGAAATGATCTGGGCGGTCTTACTGATCGTCGAGTTTCAGCGTTCCCCGCACCACAAGCTTCTGCTCCAGGCCGGGTTGGTTTTGGTTTGCGCGATTTTCACCCGTTATGACGGATGGGTATACGCGGGGGCCGCGTGGTTGTTCGCAACCTGGCCCGTGCTCACACAATATCGCCGGCGTTGGAGAGAACCCGTGGTGGGCGCGTGGGTCTTATTCACCGCGATGTTGATCGCCGCCCCCTCGTTGTGGCTGGCCTACAACGCCAGGCAATTTGGAGATCCACTGGACTTTATCCGTGGCCCCTACTCCGCCCGCGCCATCGAGGCCAGAACCACTCCGCTCGGTTCATCGCCCCGTCCGGGCATTCACAACATGCACGACGCCGCGCTCTATTTTCTCAAGGCCGCGGAGTTGGGCGCGGCTCCGCTGTCGCTGGGCAAGGTGCTCTGTTGGTTCAGCGCCGGAGGCACGCTGGCGGCACTATGGGCTTTCCGCCGCCGGCAAATCTGGCCCGTGGTGCTGCTGTGGTTGCCCCTCCCTTTCTATGCCTACTCAGTAGCCTATGGCTCGGTGCCCATCTTCATCCCTGTCTGGCGTCCCTTCTCCTGGTACAACACGCGCTATGGCATGGAGCTGCTCCCCGCCTTTGCTTTGTTTACCGGTTGCCTCATTCCCGTGCTGACCGCGCGCACGCCCAAGCTGCGGCGCTACGCCGTGCCGGCAACGTTCTTGCTGGTGGTCGCCAACAGCGTGGTGCTGTTGCGGGCCCGGCCTCTGGTATTCCAGGAAGCGGTCGTCAACGCGCGCTCTCGCGTCGCCTTTGAAACCGCATTGGCCAAGACGCTGGCCGGCCTACCGGAACAGGGATTGATACTCATGCGCGTCTCCAGCGCCGTAGGCGCCTTGCAGCAGGCCGGTATCCCCCTCCGCCGGACGGTGAACGAGGGTGACTATCTGATCTGGCAGCACGCGCTCGAAAACCCAGCGCAATCCGTGTCCCTGGTGGTCGCCCTCGATGGGGATACCGTTTCCGATGCCGTCCAGCGTCATCCGCAAGGCTTGCAGCTACTCAACGTCGTTTGCTCCACCGGCCAGCCCTGCGCCCACATCTATCGCTCTCAACTTCAGGGTCGCCACTAGACTTAATTCGCATTTTTTTCCAAACCCCATCCGTTGCGGGAACGGCGGCGGACCCCGGTGAACAAAACTGGTTACACCGGGCGCCAACCGCGCGATGGTAGCATCACGCTCAGGCCATGTTCCTGAACGCATTAGCATTCACCGAGCCGATCCACAGCTACCGCTTCAGCGATTTGGAGCAGATGCTGCTTGCCAGCGGCGTCGGCAGCCGATTATTCGCTGCCTGCCTGCTCGGTGGCGCTATCGGGATGGAGCGCGAGTACCACAAGAAATCCCTCGGATTGCGCACCAACCTGTTGATCTGCTGCGGCTGCGCCATGTTTACCTTTCTCTCCGCGATCCTCGCCGGCGACAGTGCTGACAAGGGGCGGGTGGCCTCGAACATCGTACAGGGCATCGGCTTTTTAGGTGCCGGCCTCATCATGCGCAACCGCTTTCGCGTCAGCGGGCTCACCAATGCCGCGACCGTCTTTGTCGTTGCCGGCATCGGCATGGCCTGTGGCGCCGGGCTCTATGTCCCAGCCGTCATGGCGACCGCCATCGTGCTCATAGCCCTCACCGCCATTGGCATGTTGGAAACAAGGTTCAACATAAAGATGTTCTCCCTGGTCTATGAAGTCCGGGGCGATGACTGCAACGCCATCGAAGGCGCCGTCCTCCAGGCTCTGGACTCCCAGGGAAAACGCTTGTTCGAGCCGGAACGCGACACCATCGCCCAGATTCCGCGCATCAGCTTTTCCGTGCTCGGCACCAGGGGGCAGCACCAGGTACTGATGGCGGCCCTGCGCGCATCACCCGTAGTGGGCCGGTTGCTCACCTTTCACGATGCGGAGGACGAGTGATTCCCTTCGTCAAGGCGCACGCCTGTGGAAACGACTTCCTGGTGGTTCAGGAAAATTTAGCCGGGGTTGAAGCCAGGGATGCGCTCACCCGGAGACTCTGTCACCGCAACCAGGGCATCGGAGCCGATGGAGTGGAGTTCCTCACCTGGGAAGACAAGCGCCAGGCCAGGATTCGTTTGCACAACGCCGATGGCTCCATCGCCGAAATATCTGGCAACGGAACCCGCTGCGTGGCTGCCTGGATCGCCAATGAAACCAAGGCCGGCCCGGGCGATGAGATCGTGCTCGAAACCGATGCCGGCCGCCGCGTATGCCGCATCGACGATCGCATCGATCAGGTCTTTCGCATCACCTCTTCCATGGGCGTTCCCGAGGTCGGGAAGCGTCTCTTGCACATGACCAGTGGGGTTCCCGTCGAGGGAGCCGTGGTCTCCACCGGCAACCCGCACTTCGTTATCTTTGTCGATGAGCCGGACTTCAGCATCCATGGCCATCCCTGGGAATCCGTCGGGGCAGAGATCTGCACCCACCCCCGCTTTCCTCAGCAAACGAATGTGGAATTCGTGCGCATGACTGGACATGATGAAATCGAAATACGCATTTATGAACGCGGCGTTGGCCCCACTTCCTCGTCGGGTACCGGCACCTGCGCTACCGGAAGCGCGGCCATCGTGCTTCGGGGCGCTGCACCGCTGTTGCGCGTGATCGCTCCGGGGGGACCGCAAACCGTGGAATGGCATGGACCCGGCACCGAAATCCTCTTGACCGGGCTCGCCGAACTCATCTGCTTCGGAGAAACCTGGTGAAGCCGCGTACCCTAAGCATTCCAGCCGTGCGCCGGGGAGCAAGGGTGGCCGTGCTTTCCCCGGGCAGCTATCCCCAGCCGGAAAGGCTGGCGCAGGGAGTCGAAGCTCTCAGCCGTCTTGGCTTTTCGCCCTGGGTCGGGCGGCACGCGTTGAGCAAGGCGAACCACTACTTTGCCGGTACCGCGCAGGCCAGGCTCGAAGACCTGCATGCCGCCTTCCTCGATCCCGCCGTCAGCGCGATATTTTGTAGCCGTGGCGGTTACGGTTGCAACTATCTGCTCGCCGGCCTCGACCTGGCCCTGGTCCGCGAACATCCCAAGCCGTTCCTCGCCCACTCCGACATGACCTGTCTACAGACCTGGCTGTTGGACCAACTCGGCCTTATTTCCTTCCACGCGCCCATGGTCGCCGGCGATTTCTCCCAGCCCGAGGGTGTCGACGAAGCGAGCCTGTTGGCTGCGCTCGGCGGAGAGCGCTGGTTCGTCAGCGAGACCTCGGGTCTCCGCGTCCTGCAGCCGGGAAAGGCAACAGGAATCCTCTACGGTGGCTGCATCACGCTGTTGGCCGCATCGCTCGGTACTCCCTATGCGCCGCAGACAGAGGGAAAATTGCTCTTCCTGGAAGACCGCGACGTGAAGCCATATCAACTCGATCGATTACTGCGCCAAATGGTGCTCGCCGGAAAATTCGAAGGCGTCACCGGGATCATTTTTGGCGAGATGCTCGATTGCGTCGCTCCCGGCCAAAAACCGGGTCTGCTCGACGAGGTCATCCTGCGCGTGTTGGACTGGTTTCCCGGACCGATCGCCACCGGTCTTCGCTCTGGCCACGCGTCACGGCGCAATGTGACCCTCGGCTTTGGTATCGAAGCAGAGTTGCACCTGGAGCGCGCACCGGTGCTGAGCTTCCTCGAGCGGGCGACGGAGAAATAATCTTATGGCCAAACACGTTCACCTGATCGGCATCTGCGGCTCGGCAATGGCATCTCTTGCCGGCATGCTGCAAACCAAGGGCTATCGCGTAACGGGCTCCGATGCGGCCGCCTATCCGCCCATGTCTGACCTGCTCAAGGCCCTGGGCATCGACATCATGGAGCCCTATGCAGAAAAAAACCTCTCTCCTCGCCCCGACCTGGTGATCGTGGGCAATGCGATCTCCCGCGGCAACCTGGAACTGGAGGCCGTGCTCGATCAACGCATCCCTTTTCGTTCCCTGGCCGAGACCGTTCAGCATGAGTTTCTTCCCGGAAAGGACTCGCTCGTCGTTGCCGGAACTCATGGGAAGACCACCACCACCAGCATGTTGGCCTGGATCTATGAAGTCGCTCAAAAAACCCAACCCGAGGTGGCGCCGTCCTTTCTGATTGGCGGCATCGCCGAAAATTTCGGTACTAGCTTTCGCGTTCGTGAAGGCAAGCCATTCATCCTCGAGGGCGATGAGTACGACACTGCTTTCTTCGATAAAGCGCCCAAGTTCATGCACTACTTTCCCGACGGGCTGATCCTCACTCATGTGGAGTTTGATCACGCTGACATCTACGAGAATCTCGAAGCGGTGAAGACCGCATTCCGCCGTCTGGTCAACCTCGTTCCCCGCCGCGGCCGTCTCATTGCCTACGACGGCAGCACCAACGTGGACGAATGCGTTGCGCGTGCGTTTTGTGCTATCGAACGATACGGCTTTAAGCCCGAATCTGCGTGGCGCCTGCGAGACCTGACACACAACAGCCTCGGCTCGAGTTGGAAAATCTATCGCTCTGGGCGCGAATGGCTGGAGGTGACCCTGCCCCTGGCCGGCGAGCACAACGCGTTGAACGCTACCGCGGCTGCTGCGTTGGCCGCGGGGCAGGGAATTGAGAAGGGTTCCATCGCCGAGGCCCTCTCTACCTTTCGCAGTGTCAAGCGCCGGCTCGAGGTGCGTGCTGTTGCCGCGGGGGTCACCATCATCGACGATTTCGCTCACCACCCGACCGCCATTCGAGAGACGTTAAAAGCCCTGCGCGCCGCCTATCCCGGGCAGAGACTCTGGGCCGTGCTCGAGCCAAGGTCGAACACGCTGCGCAGAAACGTCTTTGAGCGCGAACTGGTGGAGAGCCTCTCGCTGGCGGACGGTATCGTCGTGGCCGGCGTCTTCAAACAAGAGAGCATTCCCGAAGCAGAGCGAATGCATCCCGACAAGGTGGTTGCGGCCCTCGTCGGTGGCGGCCACGACGCCACTCTCTATGCCAGCGCCGACGACATCGTGCAAGGGCTTGTACCTCGGTTGAAACCACGCGACGTTGTCGCCATTCTTTCCAACGGCGGCTTTGACGGGATCTATGAGAAGCTGCCCCAACAACTGGAGCGCCGGACCTAGGTCAGGCTAGCCCATGCTCAGTTCTCTCACCATGCTTGTGACGTATGTGGTTCTTGGTCTGCCGGCGGGCGCCGTCGGCATTCCCTGGGCCTTGCTCACCGGCGACATCGGCCCACTCTACCGCTGGAGTATGTGGATCGTGCGCACTGGAGTGAGTCTGGCGCGCATCCGGGTCCAGATCACCGGCCGCGAACATATTCTCGCTCAGCCGAGTATCTTCATGGCCAATCACGTTTCCAATCTCGATCCGCCGATTATTTTGCCGTTGCTTCCGTTCCGCACTGCCTTCTTCATCAAGCGGTCGCTGCTCAAGATTCCCGTGGTGGGTGTCGGCATGCGTCTAGCCGGATTTATCCCGGTGGATCGCGATGGCCGTTTGGAGTCTGCCAGGGAAAGCGTGCAAGCCGCGAGCAAGGTCTTAGCTTCCGGTGTGAACATTTCAACCTTCCCCGAGGGCACGCGTTCGCGCAACGGCAAATTGCTGCCCTTCAAGAAGGGACCGTTTTACCTCGCGATGGAATCCGGTGCTCCCATCATCCCCATCTCCATCTGGGGCTCCGAGCATATGATGACCAAGGGCAGCCTCCGCATCAAGCCCGGAACCGCCCACCTGACCTTTCACCCAGCTGTCTACCCGCAGCAATTCGCCACCCGCGAACACCTCGCGGCCGCCGTGCGAGAGGCCATCACCTCAGCCTTGCCGCAATCGATGTGGGGAGAAGAAACAGAACCACCAAACGCTGTCCCAAAGCAGGAAGTCTGAGTAAATCGCGAGGGCTGCCCATCTCCGTCCGGGCGTCAATGGCCTCACCCTCCGGGGTTCTTTGCAGGTTCTCCGGGGTAAAGGGAAAACTGTTATCATTCGAGGTTGCAAGATTGTCGGCTGTATCCGTGTCGGACTCCTCGGAGGCTTCTGTGGAACACCTCCCGAATTCGGAGCAAGCTGACAAAGGGACCTGAGATGCTATCGAACGATGAGGTCTTCGAGACCCGCAAATCCCAAATTGGAGAACACGGTGGCAACGAAGCTTTGCCTTTCGGTTCTGCTCTTTTGGAATCGAAAGAGGAACTGGAGCGCGTTCTCAATTACCCGCCGATCAGCCGATCTTTAAACCTCGTCCGGTTCCTGTCATTCATTTGCGAGAAGTATTTTGACGGGGAAGGGGAGGAGATTCGGGAACGAACAGTTGCCGTCGAAGCGCTTGGACGAAAAGAGTCCACATTCGATTCTCACGCCGATCCCATCGTTCGCGTGACGGCCAGGGAGCTGCGCAAAAAGCTCAGCGAGTATTACGAAAACGAGGGAAGAGACAATCGTTTTCAACTGGTACTGCCAAGAGGCCGGTACATCCCTCAATTTGTCAGGAATCAGTCGGGGTTCGCCACCGTGCTGCCGACGTTTGAACCGGCGACACGGGACGAGCCGCAGTTGAGTGTCTCCCCCGAGGCGGGCCCCGAGAAAGCGGCCTTGGAGGCCAGGCCCGACAAAATGGCCGGCGGCCGGCAAATGGTCCTGAGATATGCGCTCGTTGCGGGCGTGCTTGCCGTTGTATTTCTCGCAGGCTACCTGGTGGGACATCGGCAAAGTTCGTACACCGTGGTGCTGAATGCGCCGATGGACTGGGGCGAACCGGCATGGAGCGATGATTTCGATGGGCCCAGCGGCCAACTGCCTGATCCGTCGCGTTGGGTTGAGGAGAGCAATCCGCAGGATGGGCCGAAGGGCGCTCCCTGCGGCGATGGTCTCAACTGTTCGGGTGAGCAACAAAGCGCATTCCTCAACGGGGCAGGGCAACTGGTTCTGCGAGCCTCGCGAAATCGTAATGACTCCTGGACGACAGCACGCCTGTCCACGCGCGGCATTCGGGATTTTCAGTACGGCCGGATTGAGGCGCGGATGAAACTGCCGGTAGGGGCTGGTTTGTGGCCGGCATTCTGGCTGATGGGCTCCAATTTCTCGAAGGTCGGTTGGCCGGCAGCCGGGTCAATCGACATCATGGAAAACGTCGGAGCACAGAATGGACGAAACGGCCTCGGACCGAGCAGGATTCGATCGACGCTGCACGGGCCAGGGGCCTACGGACAGAACGGAATGTGGCGTGACTATACCCTGCCGAACGGCGGCCGGGTGGACGACAGCGGCTTTCACACCTACGGCATTATCTGGTCGCCGCAGGTAATGCAGTTCTACGTTGACACGCCCTCCAATGTGTACTTCGTAAAGGAGTCGAGCGATCTGCCTAAGGGAACAGAATGGGTGTTTGATAAGCCCTTCTATCTGGTGCTGAGTCTCGGAGTCGGCGGGGATTGGCCTGGAAGCGCAGACAATATGACGCCCAACCCTGCTGACGCGGTCATCGATTATGTACGGGTTTACGGCTTGCCGCCCGCTCTCCAAAAGACTGGAAGGCGATCCTTCTAGGCAGCTAACCTGACGCGGAAGCGCGACCTACCTCTTTGTCATCCAGTGGCTGTGACTTTTCTCCCTTAATTATTGTTAGCGATGGAGTTATCCCCGATTGATGGGACTCCTGCTTTTTATAAAATTCGATAAAATTTGGTCATTTTTGGCGATTTTTAGCGGCCGCACCCCGAGAAGCGTTTGTCCAGGGAAAAGGACAGGCTGAGGGGGCCGGCTTTGTCCAGCACGGCATCGAAGATGCCGCCGGTTGCGACGTGAGCCCGCTTTTGGGGGTTGATGAAGGGATTGAATACGCCGGGTTGGTTGGGGTCAATGCCGGGAAACGACATATAGCCGGCTGGTTTGGGAGCAGGATCCGGCTCGGGGACCTGGGGCGCGGCGGGGTAGATATCCGGTTCGACGGGGTGAGCCGCAGGTTGCGCCGCGGAACGGGAGGAGCGACGTTCCGGGATCAGTCCTTCGATGGCTACGATCATGGAGAGAGCCTTGACCTGGCCGGTGAGGCTGCCGCGGGTCATTTCGGGGCTCACTACGGAGAGTTCCCAGAGGCGGTCCAGGACTTGTTCGCGGCGCTGTTCCCGTCGGCGCTGTTTTTCCACGGCAAGCCTGGACAGGTCCTTTTCCTGCTCGACGAGCTGTTTCTGCGTGGTGGCGCGGCGCTCGATCATGTAGGCGCGGACGCGGGGCTTGGATTTGGTATAGGCGGCGGTGTCGGGATTGAGGCCGGCGGCCTGGGCGGCCTCGCGGTCGGTCATGGTTCCAGAGAGGACCAGGCGGACAAACACCATTTCCTGATCGGTGATGAGGTCGCTTACGTTGTTTTTGGGCATGCGTGGCTCCGGTATTTGAGAGAAGTCAGGGCAGAAAAAGTTGCTCTGTACTGCGTTCAGGATTCCGCGAAGCGGGATGATTGGATTGCCTCATTTTGGACAGAGATAGGTGAGACACCCGGTAAGACTGTCGTTCGCTCGGGTGCATGCCGTAGATTCACGACACTACCGGCCGGCGAGCGGTGACGCGAGAATCCGTCGGCTGCCAAAATTATCTTCTGTTGGTTAGATCCAGGGGCCTCGCCTAAAGTATTGGCGCGGGAACTTATTTTTGACGTCGCTGGTTATCATTTTTGGAGGTTACTTTTGGTTCGAGGTATTGAGTGTACCGAGACATGCGCTTAATCCTCGCTTGTCATTTAGTGCTTTGGCCGGCTATCTCCGCCGGCTCATGGATGCGCGCCGCTCAGCATCGCCTCTAACAGCGCGTGCCTGGGTAGCAAAAATGGGTTTGCGATCGTTATACCCTGCCAGACGGATCCATTTTGCATATCCGCTGATAGCAGCAGACGACAACCCGCCTCTGCGGCGGCAAGAATGACTGCGTCCCAAAAACCAAATTGATGGCTGGCGACCAGATCGGCTGCCGGCAGCACTGTCGAGGCTGACGTCTCGGTAGATGCAAAAGCATCCCTCCAGGTGAGAATGGCAGAACGCGCATCCTCTGGGGAGCGGCCAGCCTTACGAACCAGAACCTGGAAGAGTTCACCCAGCGTCTGCACCGGCAGGACAACCGACCCGCGCGGGAGTCTGTTTACCAGTTCCACTGCTTTGCTTCTCATCGCAGCGCCGTTTGTTCCCTCGGGATGGCAAAGGGGGAGAGTGCACCTCCCATCTGGGATTAGTTGCTGGTGGAGTGAAACTGCAGATCGCTCGGCTTCCCCGGATTTCCTGTTCAGAGTTGTGGCTTCGGTCGACTGCATGTGGTTCTCTTGGGAGAGAACCACATAAGTTCTCGCCGGTGAGAGCGGTGAAGTAGGAAATCCGGGTACGCTCGGGATGACAGAAAGGGGAGGGTTGTTGTGAGGGAGAGGGCGGTTGCCAAAGG
>JBAVQC010000131.1:0-7706 GCA_049693715.1 Acidobacteriaceae bacterium
CGGTTATTTGTGACGCCAAGTTGTCAAAGACCTGCCCGTCGTAAGAGGACGCCTGGGCGCACTCCTGCTCAACACGCGATCCTCTGCTTACTCTGCGGATCCCTCGCTTAGCGAAGGAACACAGACCGGAAGGCGTGGTCTTAGTTTTGTCTAGCTTAGCTATGAGCAGCTTACGAAAGCCGAGAAAGAATGCAGCCGTAAGCGCGGAAAACGCTCTCAGCACTCGTGTTTTGTGTAAGCTGGTTGCGGCGGCACGGAACCCGTGGTTCGGTACAAAGCCGGTCAGCGCCGTCCGAGTTGAGGCGACGCTGGAGTATGAATTCTTACCTCCCCATTAGTACAGTTTTCCGAAAGCGTCGAGAGACTTTTAGGATTTATTTTGCAGTTAGGGCCCGTGCCCTACTTGCCACTGCTGCTTGGACGCAATCACCGGCTAAGGATGGAGCTTATAGGATCTATTACTTCGGCAAACACTTTCAAAGCAGTGACATTCAGTTGCCTTCAGATTGGGATTTGGCAACGTTGCCAAATAAGTCGTTTGTTTCATGAAGATGCTCAAGGTGCTCAAGTAATTAATTTGAGCATCTTGCCTCGTTGACCGGCGGGATGCCCTGCTCCAGACTGGAGGATCCTCACCACCATTTTGCGGAGCAAGCCTCCGCGTTAATCGACAGCGATGCTGCGCGTGGCCGGGCGCAACGCAACAACGGTTGCCTCCATGCGACTGGTTTGGCGTAAGAATCTTGTCTTATGGCCAACGGTAATACGCTCGGGAGCTGCCGTCCATGGTCCTGGGAAATAATCATGTGGAAGAGCGGGTAGTAAACTCGTGGTTACTTCCTGCTGTTCAATGATAACTAAGTAGTTAGCCCAAGTTTATCAGCCCCGGTTTATCAACGGGATGATTGGGCAGGAGGTGAAGACCCCGGAGCAGCTGGATGGGTTCTCTTTCTTTACTAGGCATACAAGGGGCTCGGGCAGCGGGATGAATTGAATGAAAAGCTAAGTAAGGAACGCAGAGCGCGAAGAAGGAGCCAAGGCGAATGGCTTTGACAAACTGGACGACTGGGGAAAGACAAAAGTACTTCAATGAACGAGAGTTCGCTTCTGTTTATCACTGGGTTACTTTTCTGTCCCTCACAGCTTTGTCCCTCACAGCTTGACTTACGCATGAGGAGCCTCTATGTATCAGCGCTGCCGGGCGCTTAATAGGTCGTGAGCTAGTGCGATTCGCGCGGGTGTTCACTATCGGACTGAAATAGTCTCCGCAATGAGGTAGCGATTTAACAATGCCCGGAGAGGCGGACTCAAACCGCCCCCAAGGCTAATGAATTCCCGTGGGGTGATGCTCTACCCTGTCGGCCCGCGATGGAACTCTACGACAAACAAACGCACGTTTTCCTTGACATTGCTTGTCAATGTTTTATCGTGTCAAGTATGCGCACCGCGAAAACCGTATCGATCACCCTGCCCCCTGACCTCCTGGTCAAAGCGCAGGCGTTTGCCCAACGTGAACACCGCACGATGAGCGAGCTGTTCCGGGAGGCACTCCGGCGCTATATGGCCGGAGACGCCGATTGGGACGCATTGCTGAAACGAACCCGTGCCAAGGGCAAGGAATTGAGTATCACCAGCGAGGCCGATGTCGAGCGACTCGCCGATGAATTCCGGCGCGACAAGCGCTGATGACCCGCGTCGTCGCCGACACCAACATCTTTATCTCGGCTTTGGTGTTTGGTGGATTGCCCGGTTCCTTCCTCGACTTAGCGTTTATGCGGTCCTTTCAGGTGGTGACCTCCCCTATCCTTCTTGATGAACTCGACGAGAAGCTACGCCTGAAGTTCGGCCTTTCTACAAACGATGCAGACCTGGTGCGCGCAAAACTGGAGAAAAATGCTCTCGTGGTAAATCCGGGCATTGCCCTCAAGGTCATCGTCGAGGACCCTGACGATGATCGTGTGCTGGAATGCGCGGTTGCGGGCAAAGCAGACTACATTGTCAGCGGTGACCGGCATCTCCTAAAGCTGCGCTCCTTTCAGGGCATCGCCATTGTCACGGCACGTGAATTCACGGATGCCGCAGAAGCCAGCATCTGAAGCCGGGCGTTCTTGCGTATCCTCGCTAATCGAATTCGGTCGCGGTAGGGACAGTCATCGCTGACCGCCCACCGCACAGATCCGCGCGAGCGGAACTACCGCACACGGCTCCTACCTTGGATGGGTAGCGTCAAAGTGCGCGTCCGGGTAAGGATGCAAGACCTGAGGACGTGGTATCCATCGATCCCGGCGCTCTCTGTCACCAGGTTGTGTGTCGGCATCTTCAGCTTGTACGCCAGGTCAGCGAACGTCCGCATCTTCCGCGCACAGTTTTCGCCTATGGTGATGCTGAACGGGTGGGGTGGTTTGTACTTGCTGTCGGGCATCTAGGCGCTAGGGCTGTTTCACCCGATGCCATACCTGCTTGTCTGCGCTCTCCTTGCCGTCCTTCGATTTTGAGTTACCCTCTATCGTCAGCGTGTTGCCGTCCGGCGACAGCGAAATGTGACCCTCGCCCGTAGAGCCGTCTGCATCCTCGCTGTGCTGGACCAGCGTACCGTCCTGGTCTCTCGTGTAAAACGTCTGGTCACTGGGTTTTCCGTTCACCAACGTCGGGTGCTTACTGCCGTCCTCCGGTCCCCTCCATGAATACCAGAACGCCTTCCCTTTATCGTCAACACCGTGAACGCGGTATGACAGCATTTGCGGTGTCTCTTTGAAGATGGTGCCTGCCATTGATTTGGGAGCCGGCTCGGAGCCGAAATCGCTCTGCGCAATATCCAGCTTCCAATTGCCAGCCAAAGTGGGCTTGTCCTGCGCCAAGCCGATCGACACGGCGAGGATGGCCCACAGAAAAGCTATATTCTTCATGCCCCCTCCTTCATCGCTCTGGACAGGGTCGTGTATACCACTGACCTTCACGACTGGGCAACCTATTTTTGATACGGTGCGTAGGGTTGGTTGAACTGTGGACGTCTTCGCTATTGCTTCCCCTATACTGTTTATGTATGAGCCGCTACACGAAAGAGAACCACAGGGTTTACATGCGATTCAGACGAAACGTAACCCAATAACAAAACGGGAACGAACTCCGGAAGGATGGGGTACTTTTCGTCCCTCATCGTCCCTCATCGTCCCCAAAACTCCAGAATAATGAACGGATCAAGGAGCCACGACGCTCCTCGTGCCCGGATTGGGATTTTCACGGGGCATTTTTCTATAATGCGTCAACAACGCGGTATCAGCGTCTGGTTAGACGCTTTTCCAGCAGCAGAAAGTGTGGGAGTCTATGGCAACGATCCATCAACAGATAACTGAGAGATTTCTGTCGAAATTAGCAGAATCTGGCCATTTCGATGGAAATAAGGTCGCGCAGCTACAGGTGCCTATCACAGCGAAGGTCATCAGGACGGGATGGGCGTCTGTCTCTATCTAGCATTGATGAAACGGTTGCTTAGTAAGAGGTTCACCTTCGCCTTGCTCGACGACGTCGTGATGTCGGTCGATGCTGGACATCGCTACGAGTTCTGCAAATTGCTGAAGACGTATTTCTCAGATACCCAATTCATAATCACTACACACGACCGAGTCTGGGCCGAGCAAATGAGGTCCGCAGGCCTCATCACTTCCAGGTCATCTCTCGTTTCTCACAGCTGGACCATCGATACTGGACCTCTCGTGGAGTCACCCCAGGGCATTTGGCAGGAGATTAGCGAGGCTCTCGCCAAGGGGAAGGTTGAAGTAGCTGCAATGGCCCTACGCCATCACCTGGAGTACTTTGCCCGGATGATGGCTGATCAGATCGGCGCCACCCCACAATTCCGTTCTGATGGAAATTATGAATTGGGTGACCTCCTGCCCAGCGTTCTGAGAAGGATGCGAGAGCTTTACGGGAAGGCTGCGGAGGCGGCGCAGTCATGGGGCGACAAAACGGCAAAAAATGTTGCTGCGGACAGCAAAGCTCATCTTTCGGACTCTAATGCTGCGATGAGTGTGGAACAGTGGGCCGTGAACAAAGCCGTTCACTACAATGCTTGGGCGAATTTTGGAAAGAACGACTTTGAACCGGTGGTGCTCGCGTTCAAAGATCTGCTTCAATGTTTTCTCTGTGCTCAATGTGATTCCTGGGTCTATGTGACACCCCGTAACAGCCCTGAGTCACTGAGGTGCGCCTGCAGCGCTATCAATCTGAACCTTAAATCTAAGTCAAAATGGGAGATATAGAAAGGGGTAGTTATGTCGACATGATAACCTAACCGTTACAGACGAGGACGGGACCGTGCGCTGTGGTCGTCGTCGTTCATTCTCTCTACATCCACGGTACGAAAAACAAGCTGGGATCGGTCTATCGATGAAAGGCGCGGACGAGGGCGAGGGGAACCTGGAGGTGCGCTCACGCTTGTAGTCTAGCGGCGTTACAGCCTCAAAAATAGCGCTTGCTGTTGTCAATTTCTTTACACCTTCCTGTCACCTTGTTGTTCAGTCCAAACTCGGTTGCGTTGAGGCTCAGCGATATTGGTTCCATGAACGAACTGTGCATGGTAGGATGCCCCGCATGAGAACTGCGCCTGGTGGTCCCTGGATCTTCTCCCTCATCTGCATACTTGGCCTTCTGCCGGGAGCCTGCCTGGCTCAAGCCGCCATCGGCGGTAACGCCACGGTGAGCGGGAACGCCACTTTAGGCGGAGGAGTAGTTTACGCAGGAACTTGGTCTGACCTCGTCCGCAGGGCTACGCTTGCCGTCGGGACTCTACAGAAAGACCAAAAGGGAGTCAACCAATTCACGACAGGCGGAGCCGCGATAATCATCCGAGACTCGAGAGATCGTTGCTTCATCGCCACTGCCCTCCACGTTTTCTATAACCCAAGCAACGATCCAAGCAAGAATTGGGTTCCGGAAAGCCTTCAAATCCGCGGGTGGCGAGACGAGCAGAAGAGTCGTTACAGTGACCTTGGCTCAACGCTCCCGGTCAGGAGCCACCAAAGGCCGCTCTACGTCGCTTCGATCAAATTCGACCTGGCGATAGTTCCCGCAACGCAAGAGATCGTGAACCGACTCCTCGATGGCGATCAGAAGTTGGCGACATTTGATCCAACGACAATTGCAGAGAACGCGGAAACTTACGACGGAGCGGATGTCCTCATTCTCGGCTTCCCAAGTCTCGTAGGCGAAGAGTATCAGCAGCGAGCATTGATGCGAGCCGGTATCATCGCGTGGACTGATTCGTCCGACCCTTCCGCCCACGAGTTCTTGGTTGATTCACGCATATTTCCTGGAAACAGCGGTGGGCCAGTGCTCTCTTCCGCTGCCGGAATGAACAGAGACGCTAGTATCAGCTCCGGTAAGCGAATCAAGTTGATCGGGATTGTTTCAAAGACGATCAATGCTAAACCAGAGTTGGCGCTTGGAATGAGCTTACCTGATGAGGCCATGGTAATTGGAGCGGCGGGTGTTGGTGTGATTGAGCCTGCTCATGAACTGTTGGAATTGATGGCGCAGTTTCGATAGGACCTCCTAACGCCAGTTTCCCACCGCTCCCTAACTCAAACGCGGGCGTTTTGACCTGCATCTTAAGATATGCCGGTCGCTGTTTCTCGCCCTGGCATTGCGTGACCCGCGAGCTTTTCGGCCTTGGAGCGGTCGAGCAACGCGGAGACCGTGATTATCTGAAACGGTATCTTGACACCACCCTGAATATCCGTGGTGACTCCGAAGGAAAGCGCAAGCGTTAGCTGACAAAGGTCGAGTTTGTTCGGTTCGGTATCTTGAGTGTCCTGTGCCTTCTTGATTTCCGTAGCAGACGCCGTCAGCGTGTCGATAATGGCTTTATGAAGGGTCTTTGGCGCTTCGGTGCCGTTGAAAGCGAAGGTCTCTGATCTCGGCTCGACATGAGGGAAGTACTGGAAGTCGAGGTCGTTAGTCGTTTGCTTATCCCACGTCGCCCCAAGGGTGAAGATGAACAGATTAATGCTCGGGCCACCTTTCACGTCGACGACTGTCTTGAAATCGAAATCTGCCGTTGCCAGCGGGGGAATTCCGTCTTTAATCCCCTCCGGAGATTCTGCATAAGTCTGATAGTCGTTAAGAGTTGACTCAGTCGCAGCAACGACCGCCGATAACGGGACCGTCTGGTCTTTCTCTTTGAACTTGATCTTTTGTCCACGAGCGTACGAGCCGAGGAGGAGAAAGAATAGGGCGACATAGGCCCCTGCCGCATTCCTCACAGACTCTCTCATTTACCACATTCCTCCAAGTCAACAAGCATAACGCGTCCAGTGATGGTTTCCGGATTTAGTCGTCAGAGAGGCCGGACTGGCCCATCGTGCCGAGCGGTACCCTACCTGGCCAGGGAAAAAGCGCAGGCTGCGGAAAAACTCGGGACCGGACAGGAAAGACGTACCCGTTCGACAAGCTCAGGGCAGGCTCTCAGGGGCTAAAGCCCGACGTATTCTCAATTATTATGGCCCGACTAAAGTCGTGCCCTGATACAAAGCACCAGTGCGGTGACGCGCAGAGAATTCACCCATTCCACCCAAATTGGTCTCTCCGCCCCTCTTGAAAATGTAGAAACTCTAGGCCCCGGACGCTAGTCCTGGGTACATTAAAAAACATGATTTAAGTCCCGAGAAAACCCAGTGACAGAGAGGACGTATACCGACCGCTATGAGCAAGGAAGGTAACACCGAACGAACTCTTCCGGATTCAATCTACAAGGTTTATGGGACGGGATTCATAGGCCTTGAACGCAGCAGGCGGGGTACAATGGAGTGCATGGACGCCTCAATCTGGAAAGAATGCCGGCTTGTAAGCGTTGACCGCGAAGTAAGACATGGCGAGCCCGTGTTCGCCGGAACACGTATGCCTGTCGAGGGCGCAATTGAGAGCGTGCTGGCTTATCAGGAACTGAATGGCCTCTCGGAAGACTTGGCTATCGAACAAACCCTTAGGGACCATCCCGCCATCCCGGACGCTGATGCGCTTCGCGCGGTTCTTGCGTTCGACGCTGCCCACGAACACCTGCTTATCCCTTGAAGGTCGCGCTAGACGAAGGTGTGCCCGAAGGGCCAGCTTAGTCGCCGCTCTTTCGCGATCCTGATCCTTTCGGCCACAAACTCGAACGTGATAAAGCCTCACGTCGGCAACATTGAGGATGCGTTGAACTCAGCAAAGCCGGGAGGGATCGTGCGCGTCGACGTGGGCCGGTTTGTCCCAGTCAAACGAAGATACCCCCGTGAGGAGAACAACCAGGTGACAGAGCGGTCATAATGGAGATGAGCGATGAGCAATAGAACCGCTCTGTCGCCATTCCCCATTCGGACTAACCTCTCACGAAAACATTTACTGTTCCCTCGCTCTTCCAACCGCTGGTCGTCCAGAAGCGATGGAAGCGATCGCAAGGTTGTCCTGCTTTCGATAGCCCACCATGATCTGCCCTTCCGGCAAAGGGGAGCTCGCGTGTTATACTTTTGTATAATATAGATAGGAAGGGGGCCATGCACACTACAAGCCTGCGCAAGGTCGGAGGTTCCATCATGCTGGCCGTACCTCCTGCGATCCTCGATTTGTTGCACCTGGAGGTTGGGGCCACAGTGGGGCTCGAAGTCGATGGAGAGCGTTTGGTCGTCAAGCCCAACATAAAGCCTCGCTACACTTTGGCGGAATTGCTCGAG
>JBAVQC010000132.1:0-26591 GCA_049693715.1 Acidobacteriaceae bacterium
CCATAATCTATGTACCTATCCGTCTCCCAGCCCTTCCGGGCTGGGCTGACGGTTGGCCTCGGCCCTACGGGCCTGTTTCAGTTCTGCGATTTGTCTTCGCGTTCTCACACACGCTCTTTCGCCCATCGTAGTTTCAAACAGTTGCGGCACGACTAAAGTCGTGCACTGATACAAAACTGCATTCTTCAGCAGCCACCTAGGATGGAGGTAGCTCGGTTAGCGCCTTCTGCGCCAATGGATGGCCGGGTTGCAACTTAAGCAATTGTTGAAGAACATCGCGAGCTTTCGCAGGTTCGCTCTCTACTGCATAAACTCTGGCGAGATTCAAATACGACTGGTCAAAGTCAGGCGCGATGCGGATGCATTCTTCGAAACTGGTAATGCCCTCGTTCAGCCGCTTGGTGCGCACGTACAAAATACCAAGGTTGTTCAACGCTTCAGGATAGTCCGGGCGATCGACTAAGGCTTTCCGTAGATACTCGTAGGCGCTCTGCGCATCATCGAGGCGGGCGAAAACCATGCCCATACCGTAGTTCGCTTCGGCATCATCGGGGTTGAGCTCCAGCGCGCGGCCGAGCGCCTCGCGGGCCTCAGGCCACTGTCCCTGCTGACGGTATGCGTTTCCAAGATTATTCAGGGCAAGCAGATTCTTAGGATCCTGCCGCACCGCTGCCTGGAAGTTCTTAATCGCATCCTGGGGGCGGTTGGTCTGCGTGGCAATCACACCGAGATTGTTCCAGGCATTGGTCCAGGTATCGGGATAGCGCGGCGACAGCTTCAGCGCGCGCTCAAAGCTTTGGCGCGCATCGTCGGACCGCTGTGTTCTCAAGTGGACGCTTCCCAATCCATAGTAGGCTTCCGCACTTTGAGGGTCGTCACGCAGCGCGAGGCGAAAGGCTTCTTCTGCTTGAACGAGATAGTCCCGGTGAAAATAGACGAAGCCGTAAGTGAGATAATTGCGGCGAAATTCGTTGACATCCGTGACCCCCGGAAAAGGCAGCCCTACCTTCAGTCGTTCGTCCGCGTTGCGGGGGATCGCACGGAAATCTTTTTCGACTTGTTGCGGATCCACCGGTCCCTGATAAACCTTGACGATGACGCCTTGTTCGTCAATCAGAAAGGAACTGGGAATTGCTAGATCCCTATGCCGATCGAAAAGAAACCTATAAATCAGGTTGTAAACGCCGGCCATATCTTCGGAGCCCAGGACAATGGGAAAAGATAGCCTATGCTCCCGCGCGAAGGACCGGACGGTAGCGGTCTCGCTCTCGTCGTTGACATTAAACGAGACAAGCTCTAGTCCCTGAGCGGCCCATTTCGAGTGCACGCTGTTGAACACGGCTAAGTCGGCCTTACACGAAGGGGAAGAAGTGGCCCAGAAGTTGAGTAAGACATGCCGGCCGCGGAACCCGCTCAAAGATTGCTTGGCGCCGGAAAGGTCAGGGAGAGAGAAATCAGGCGCTATGACAGGGGCCAACAACCATGTTCCAAATTTTGACGGGAGAGGCTCCAACCGAGGCGAAGACTGCGGCGGCGGTCCACCAGCAACGGCGCTTCGCGTCCTGAACGGTTCTGTACGGAATTCAGCTAAGCCCTCCTGAACCAGAATGCGGTGGCCTGGGGGTAAATCATTTAACACCTGGACCAGGCCGTTTGGCCAACGGATCGTAGCTCGCAGAGTACCGGGCGCATCGCCCAGCCCAAAGAAAACATCCTTAGAGTGCTGAGAAAGATATCCTGAACCCGCCTGGAGCGATTTAGTCTGGCGGCTGTTTTTGGTCTGCAAAGTGATCACGGCGCCAATACCGTCGCGATTGCTTTCGCGGCCGCGGAGACGGAACGAGATGGATGGGCCTATGCCGGAAATTTCGTTGCGCAAGATCCGCAGTTGCGGTGCACCCCTGCTCTTGAGAAAGACCTCCAGACGTCCGTCCTGATCAAAGTCCGCGAGAGCGAACGCCCTGCCGTCCTCGATAAAATCCAGACCTACAGTTCCGGACACATCGGAGAAGGTGCCGTCCCGGTTGTTGGCGTAAAAAACGTTGCGTTCGAATCCGTTCAAGGTGGCGTCAGAACGAATGAGCTCGTTGAGCGCGCTCCAGCCTAGTTCGTAATCCTGGGCGGCTTTGGTTTTGAGAGGCGTCTGCGCTACCACTTGCCGCCAAAAGAAGCTGGACACGTCGTGGGTCGATGGGCCGCTGATCATGCCGTTGGTGACGTAGAGATCCGAAAAACCATCGTGGTCAAAGTCCCAACTGTCGGTAGACCACGCCCAGCGGCCCATGGCCACTCCGGCCGTTTCTGTCGTATCACGAAAGCGGCCGGCACCTTGATTGATAAATAGAGAGTTGCCACCGGCGTGCTTACGATACATGGCAAGCACTTCCTCGGACATGCCGGGCATGAAAACGTTCTGAGTGGTGACACGCTGGCCGGCAGGGGACCACATGTTGGCGACGTAAATGTCTTCACGGCCGTCATTGTCGACGTCGAGCCAGGAGACGCCCATGCCGGCGCCGACATCATCGACGCCGGCCTCGCCGGCGACGTCGGTAAAAGTACCATCTCCGTTATTACGGTAAAGATTTTTTCTGCCGAAATCGTTCACCACATAAAGGTCCGGCAGCCCATCCTGGTTGTAGTCGTTCCACGAGCAACAGAAACTGTAGCGGTTATTGTTCTGCTTAACACCCTCGGAGACGTCGGTAAAAGTGCCGTCTCCGTTGTTGTGCATCAGGAAATTGGGCGGTCCATTCCGCGCGTCATGATAGGGCAATGGATATTGATACTGATCCAGGCCCTGGTGGAAGAGGTACAAGCAGAAATAGATGTCCAACTTTCCATCCCGGTCGTAGTCGGCCGCAGCAGCCCCGGTGAAGGTGCCCTGAGGGGTCTGGGCAAATTGGAAAGCGTTCGCCTTCTGACGAAACGTTCCGTCGCCCTGGTTGAGAAATAACCAGGGCCCACTGGAGCGAACCACGAGCAGATCCTGCCGCCCATCGTTATCGAAGTCAGCGAACAAGGCGCATGAGGTGTTCTCCAGGATCCCGAGGCCGGAGGCTTCTGTGACATCCTCGAAGGTTCCATCGCCGCGGTTACGATATAGCCTGTTGGGCAGGCCCGCGGGCTGGCAAACATAAACGTCGTCAAAACCGTCGTTGTTGAAATCGCCTACTGCGATTCCATTGTGGCCGTAGACGTCGATGCCACAAGCCCCATCGAGAACGGTGCGCCAGTAGTCGTTGCCGTGAAGCAACTGCGACCCGTAAGACGCGTTGCCCGCCATTGCCGCCGCAGTTATGTCTACAAAGATCGGCCGGGAGGCCCGGCTTCGCGTCTCTTCAAGTGGCCGCCACCGAGAAAGCCGGGGTTCGCCAGCGCCGGCCAGTTCCCAATCAAGGTCCCAGTACCCCACCCGTTGTTCGCGAAAGAAATCAGGGCCGGAGCCGACCAAGTCGAAACGAACGCGAGTCTTAATCGTCTGAGGAGCGCGGGGAGGGGCCGACGGTTCGCCGTTGACCTCTATCCCGGTCACGAGAAATTCGGCTGTCAGAATTTCCGACAAAGGGCTGAGAAGGGTCTCGAAATCCCGGATAAATTGCTCTTTGCCTGTGGTGGGAGAGGCGGAAAATTGACTACGAAAAATCTCGATTCCCGGACCCGAGCGCAGACAATGGACCTCTGCGGCTGGAACCGGTGAGGCAAGGAACGCCGAGGCCAGGTTGTCTTCAATGGCTTGCAACTTACCGGAAGACTGCTTCAAGCCGAGGGTCCACTTGGCCAACACCGCTTCGATCTGATCCTGATACTTTTCGGCAACAAACGGGTCATTGCCCGCCGAGGTCTTGGCCAAGGCGGCATCGAGCGGGGCGTGCACTTTGTAGTGAGGGATGAGACGGTAATCGGGAGGTAATAGATTCTCATCCGCATTCCGAATCATGAATTGCGGAAGGAGCGTGGAACTCCATAATGGCCGCGTCAAAAGCGCGCCAGGCGCCAATAGGGAGCAACTGCGCAAGAAATCACGGCGGCGAATATGGATCGACGGGCGCCTCATCCGGTATCTCGCTCGGGGAAAATTTACTCTAAACTCAGTCAGAGAGCAAAGAGCTTCAGTATCGTTCCAGGGCGGCCAAGAACACTCATGTAGTGTATAGTCTATAGTGCGTGAGTTGCAAGCCGTTCGTGGGCATACAGCTTCCATGCGATCTTATTCCCGGGATTTCCTTTGTGGAGAACAGGGTTGGGAAGCGCGTCTGAAACTACGCTTACAGGCCGCTGCGCCACTCACTTTGTGAGGGCAGTGGTGGGGCCGGCAAGCGGCGTTGTTCGGCAGCGAAACAGCCGGTCTCTGTGGTTGTTCGCGGCTTTGACGACAGCCCTGATGCTGGCGACCGGGTTGTTCGGGTTAGCCCAAAATGCAAGCAAACCGCAGCCGGGGAACCCGGCTGAGCACGATAGCACCGAGGAACACCTTGGGCGTGGGTACGCGGCCCTGAAAAATGACCGCTTCGAAGAGGCTGCGGGCGAGTTTCGCGCCGCTCTGGCACTCGACCCGAGCTTGGTCTTGCGAGCACGATTCCCGTTGGCAATGACACTGTTCGAACTCCATCAGCCTGAAGAGGCGCGCCGCGAGTTTGAGGCCGTGCGCAGAGAAGTTGGAGACCATCCGAACATCATGTACTACCTGGGAAGACTGGACTTTACGGATGGAAAGTTCGACGAAGCAATCCAGAAACTAACGATGGCAGCGGCCAAGCCCCCCTTCCCTGACACCGATTACTATCTGGCGTTTGCCTATCTTAAACGTGGTGATAAGGCGTCTGCCGAGAAGTGGTTCCTTAAAGCATCAGAGCTGGACCCGCAGGATCCGAGCGTGCAGTACCAACTCGGTCGTCTCTACACGGACTTGGGGCGCCGGGAGGAAGCGCAGAAGGCCTTCGCACTCTCTCAGGCGCTGCGCCGTCGTGAGGAGGAGAAGAGCCAATTGGGACTAGACTGCAATCGCAAGCTCGCAGAAGGTTCCGTGCAGGCGGCGCGCTCGGAATGTGAACAGCTTTTCGACCCCAACGATCCTGAGAAACTGGCGATGCTCGGCACAATTTATGGCCAACATGGATTCTATGAGGAAGCAGGGCCGCCTCTGCGTCGCGCCGCCGAGCTTATGCCGAATTCTCCGCAGATGCAGTACAACCTGGCGTTGAACTACTTTCGACTGAAACAATATCAAGAAGCTCGGATACCGTTGGCCAAAGCAACGATACGATGGCCCGACCTCTTTCAGCTCAACGCTCTTTATGGCGCGGTGTTGTTTAACCTGGATGACCAGCAAACGGCCTACGCCGTACTGAGACACGCGCATGAGCTCAACCCACAGGATGCCGGATCAAGAGATCTTTTATACCGCGTGTCTCTGCTTCTGGCCCAACGAAGTTCAACCGCCAAACAGTTTTCCGTCTCTCTCCAGTACCTGGAAGAGGCCGCCGAACTTCGTCCCATGGACATCGAGCCTCATCGTCTTATGGTTGGACTGTTCGACGCCATGGGAGAGAAAGCGCGAGCGGCGGAAGAGCGCAAGGAAATAGAGCGGCTGAGCGTTGTGGCGCAGAGCCACGCCAACACTCAATAAGTAAGGTTTCGAGCATTCCAGAACGAGAAAGACAAATAGGTGGCGAGAATGAACTCTGGTAAGAATATTGATCGACGGACCGTCTTGGCAGCCCTGGGCACGGCGGGACTGGGACTCATGGCCGCGAGTACAACCCCTGTCTATGGACGGGGGGCCGACGATGACGCGCTAAAGACCACGCTGCCTGATTTCAATGAGAAATCGCGCAAAATACTTTCGACCGTCATCAGCGATCGCGGATACAGCGGAGAAATTCCCGCAGCCAAGGTGAAAGAGCTAATGGATTCGGAAGGAAAAGACAGCGATCAACTGATGCTCGGATTGCTGCCCTTAGCCCGTACCTATGCTCGTCCACCGATTTCCGGGTACCATGTCGGCGGTGTGGTGAAGGGCTTCAGCGGCAACTTGTATTTCGGAGGAAACGTGGAGTTCGCCGGGCTCTCACTTGGCTACACGGTTCATTCGGAACAGGCTGTGCTCTCGAATGCCTACATGCACTCGGATACAGGAATTTCAGCGATTGCGGTGTCGAAGGTGCCGTGCGGCCATTGCCGGCAGGTTATGAGCGATCTTTCTTATGACGCTGAAATGGAGATATTACTGGAGGGAGAGACGCCCAGGAAACTCTCTTATCTCTTACCGATGAGGTTCGGTCCGAAAGACATGGGATTCAAAGATGGCGCCTTTCCGGTGAAAGAAGTCGACCTGGTGTTGGCCACAGAGCCGTCTGATGCGCTGGTGCAGGGTTCACTTGAAGCTGCGCGAAAATCATATGCCCGCTACTCCGGAGCCCCTTCGGGGATTGGGATCGCAACCAAGGCTGGTCGTATTTATAAGGGTTCATACATCGAAATTGCGGCCTTCAACCCAAGCCTTTCACCGCTCCAGATAGGTCTTGTCGGTTTGATTGTCGCCGGCGAGGACTATTCGGCAATCTCCCGCGTTGTTCTCACCGAGGTTAACGGCGCCAAGATAAGCCAAAAAGGCGTTACTGAAGCTTTGCTTGCGGTGGTTGCACCGGGAGTTCGACTGGAAATCTCAAGGGCAGACCGGAAAGCATAATTAGAAGTTTTGTGCGACAACGAAAGGCTGAAATCATGCCCGGGCCCGGCGTCGACACCGACGCCGGGCATCCACAGCATGCGCTGATCCAATTACCAGATCAGATCTATGGTTCAGTCCAGGAAACGACTCCGGATTCCCTGAAATCCTGAATCTTCTCCGTCGAATATCCGAGCCACGTCAAAATATCCTTCGTGTGTTGGCCCAGCGTTGGCGGGGGAAGACGGAACCCCACAGGAGTTGTTGAAAGTTTCATTGGCGAGCCAACCTGCTCGATGGTTCCCGCCGTTGGATGTTCAAAAGTAAAATGCATTTCCCGCGACTTCAGGTGGGGATCCTCATATACTTCGGCAAGGTTATGGACCGGGCTTGCCGGAACGCCAGCCTTGTGGAGTTTTTCAAGCCACAATCGCGCGCACTTTTGTTTGAGAGTTGCTGACAACTCTTCGGCGAGAGGGGCCTGATTGATGGTTCGCAATGCGTTGGTTGTGAACCTTTCGTCGGTCAATAGATCTTCTCTTTCAAGAGCTTCGCAAAGCTTGATCCAGATTCTCTGATTGCCGGCGCCGATGACGATGGTTTTGTCGCCAGTGGGAAACGCCTGGTAAGGTGCGAGGAGCCGATGAGCAGAACCAGTTGGCTGCGAAACCTGTCTTGTGGCGAAAAAGATCGCAGATTCCCAAACAGTCAAACTGATGGCGGAATCCAGAAGCGAAACATCGATCTGTTGACCTTCGCCGGTGCGAAGCGCATGGATGTAAGCGGCCAGGATGGCTTGAGCGCTATACATCCCCGCCGCAAGATCGGAGATGGGGACCCCAACCTTCGTTGGCGGGCTGTCGGGATAGCCGGTGACGCTGATTAGCCCGCTCGCGGCCTGGGCGATAAGGTCGAAACCACCCCGTTCGCGATAATCTCCGGTTTGACCGAAGCCGGAAATGGAACAATAGATCAGCTTTGGATTAAGCGGGCGGAGATCTTCATAGGCCAAGCCCAGCTTGGCCATCGTGGAGGGCTTAAAGTTTTCAATCAATACATCGGCCTTGGTGGCCAGCTCGCGGACAAGCGCCCTTCCCTCATCCGTCTTGAGATCAATACATATGTCGCGTTTATTACGGTTCAAACCCATGAAGGCTACGGACTCGCCATTGACGAACGGCGGCCCGAAACGGCGCGAATCTTCGCCCGTGGGTTTCTCGACTTTGATTACATCCGCGCCGAGGTCGCCGAGCAACATGGCGCAGAAGGGTCCTGCCATCACATGGCTCAGATCCAGTACAAGCAAACCTTCGAGGGCTCTTTTCGTAGCCATCCTTACACCTTCTCCCAATCAGAGTTTGAAAGATCCCAGAGCTCTCAGCCCTTCACGGTTGATTCTTCTGGTCGTTCAGGCAACCAAAGCTTACGAGGTGGCGCCTTTGGGGCGGGTCAGGCGGGGGGCAATCACGTCTTTCGCCTAAGTCAAGATGGATGGGAACCGCGGCGATTCGCAGTTCTCATGCGCTGCTGGCGGCAGGTCGCGCTTGTCCCGAAAAGAAGGACCGCCGGGCTAAGTGGACTTGGGGGAAAGAAGGCCTGGCGGCCAGAAGACCGTTGACATATTTCATATAGACTATAGTCTATTATATGCGATCCGGGATCGAAGCGACAATTCGTCACCGTTAAACATCTCACAAAAAAACAAGCAAAGCGCCACCGGATTTCGCCGGTTGTGCAGAGGAGAAAACGTTGAGCAAAGCCAGGAAACGCGTGGTGGTGGTTGGGGCCGGGATCGCCGGCAGCCTGATCACCCATGGCCTAGCGAATGAGGAAGGCGTGGAGGTGATTTGCCTGGAGCAGGTCGGCGAACAGGATCAATCACAGGCGGGTACCGGTCTCAACGTGGGGCCTAACGCTCTGAAATGTTTAAAGGCTGAATTGCCGGCAGTAGCTGCATCCATCATCGAAAACAGCCTCCCCTGGCGGAATTGGACCACATACCTGGCAGATGGTGAGGTTCTCATAGATCTGGACCTGACGAAAGTCGCCGACAATTTTGGGATTCGAATCCGCTGGGGAGAACTCTATAAACTGTTGCGCTCGGGCATCAAGGACCGTGTGCTTTACGATTCAAAAGTGGTGGCTTGCGCCGCGCAGAGCGATGGCCGCACCAGCATTACCTTCACCAACGGCGGACAGAGCGAGCCCCAGGTGCTCGAGGATGTCGATCTGCTGATCGCCGGCGATGGACGATATTCCGTTATTCGGGAGAAGTTCTTTGGCCCGAACGATCCGACTTTTCTGGGTGTTTGTCTCTATAGGGTTCTTTACCCAGTGGGCGCAGATTGCCCCATTGACGACTATGGACAGTGGTTCAATGGCCCCAATCGACTGTTAGCGTTCCGCGTACCGGGAGACTTTCTCTATTACGCCGGCTCATTCCCCATCGAAGTGGATGGAGGTATACCGGAGTCCATGAAAGATCCCGCAATGCTCCGTAAAGCCTACACACCGGAAAGCGGCGAGCCCTCCCGCGCGGTGGCCTTCATGATTGCAAAAATAGAAGAGCACTTCGAGCGCATTCATTGGGCCCGGATTCAAGAAAATGAAATTCAATTCGCGAATAACACGGACCCGGTGTTACTGGTTGGAGACGCGGCGCATCCGATGGTCCCAACGCTGGGGCAAGGCGCCACGCAGGCGGTCGAGGACGCATGCGTGACCATCGACGTAATACGCCGAACTCTGGAGGCGGGCGAACCCCTATCTTGCGTGCCCGGCAGCGTTGACAGGCAACGGCGTGAACGGGTGAAGTTCGTCATGGACTTTTCACGTGAGGCTACGGACACGATGCTCGCTGGCACGGACGCGAGAGCTGGAACCATGCTTAAAGCCGAAAAACCGTTTGTGGACAAGCTGAAACGCCTTTATCGGGACGTTCCGGTGACGGGTGCGTTGCATGTGTCGTCTCATGTGTCGTCTCATGGATACAGGAGTGCGTTATGAACATACTCGTGACCGGCGGATCAGGCCTTATCGGAATGGCGCTCCGCGAACGGCTTTCGGGCGGCTCCGACAGAGTGCTCGCAACGGATGCAACGAACTACGGACGTGACGATGCGAGCTTGACGGTGGCTCGACTGGAAGACCGCCAAGCGATGGAAAAGCTTATCAGCGAAGGAGCCATTACGCACATCGCACATTGCGGCGCCATCTCCGGTCCGATGATGGCGCGCGACAATCCGATGGCCATCGTAGAAAGCAACATTGTCGGCACCGCGACTCTGTTGGATATCGCTCACCGGGCTGGTGTAAAGCGGTTCGTCTTCTGCTCCTCGATCAGCGTGTATGGCGACGTGGGGCCGGGTGTGATTCACGAGGATACGCCGCTCAGACCGACATCCATCTACGGGGCCAGCAAAGTTGCGGGCGAGCAGTTGGTACGTGGTTTCACAACCGAGCGCGGATTTGAAGGCGTCAGTCTGCGGCTGGCGCGCATCTACGGTCCGTATCGCCGCGGAGATTGCTACCTGGGCAGCATGATCCGCGATGCGCGGGCAGGCAGGCAAACGGCCGTCCCGTCCGATCAAAACTTCCTCTATCACTACATCTATGCTGACGACGTGGTGGACGCCATCATGCTGGGGCTTACCGCGGCCAAGATCCCACAACTCGAATACAACGTCGCACCGGAAGAAGTGTTGACGATGCCTGAGGTGGTGGAGCAAGCACGAAACGCGATCCCGGAAATTTCTGTGTCGCTGGTCCCTGGAACGGACGAAATCAGCGATCGCCAGGAACGTTTTGCAATCTCAAAGATTGCAGCCGATCTGCAATGGAGGCCGCGCCGAAATCTCGTCGCAGGCATCACCGACTATTCCAGGCGGATGCCCACGGCTCTCGTGTAGTTGGCATCACCCATACACAACTATCAGACCGACGTCATTGGCTTAACGTCCGGACGCGTTGGACCGCGCCCATGAAGGACGCTATTTTTTCGCGATCGAACTTGCCGAATGCATCGGCCGAGTTTTTGAGCGCAGAACTGACGATGACGCCATCGGCGGTCTTTGTGACCTCAGCGAAATTTGCGTCATTCACGCCGCCACCAACCAGGATAGGAACGTGGGGGGACGCCTTGCGCGCGATGGCCAAATAGTCGAGCGTCTGTTGGTAGGACTTACCGGTGAGGACTAGCCCGTCAGCACCGCCCAAGCGCGTCGCAAAGAGAAGGTCTTCTTCAAATCCGGTAGAACCGATCGGAGTGCCGGTGCGGTCGTGGACGTCGGCAAAGATGGCGATGTTCCCGGCATCGGCCGCGCTGCGCGCGCGAATGGCCGCGTGGCACTGTGCGGTCTCCATGCCGAAGGGGGTCATCATCGCGCCAATGAATACCTTGATGCGTACGAAATCGGCGGAAGCCGCGGATGCTACCGCAAACATAGCCTCAGCGTCATTTTCGAGAAGATTGAGTCCGACGGGGCGCCCAAAGCGTTGGCGGATTTCGCTGGTCACGCGGGTCATCCAGGCGACCTGAGCCGTGGCGGCATGGTTGGCGACGGGCAAATCGCCAAGGTTCTGAACCATGAGCGCATCGATCTCATAGGCGCTGAGCGCCTCGGCTTCTTCGAACGCCGAATCCAGGACGGACTCGATACGGCCGCCGCCGTAGCGACAACTTCCCGCCAGTGGCCGGAGTTGCACCATGCCGATGACCGGTTTGCGGCCCGCTTTGATGAATGACAGGAGCTCGCTCATTGAATACCTCCGTGAAAGATCGGGTTGCGTCGAGGTTTGGGAGGCCGGGGTGCCGCATCCAAGGTCAAAACCGCTATTTCGTCTCAGCGACGATTGCGATAAGGCCGCCACCATCCGGGCCCTGGTGCTCGGCACCGCCTGAGATAAAAATGCGACCGTCGCCCAAGACGGCCGCGCTCATGCCGCCGATGGCGGCGCGAATGTGCCGCTGGGCATTGATGTCTGTGTCATCTAACATGGTGTGCCGATAGCCATGTACCTGGCCCCGGCGGTCCGGCTCGCCTTTAATCAACACCGATTGAATGCGTGCGCGATCGGCATCGGCGACCCTGGAAGTCGAGCGAATGCCTAGATCGTGCAGAGCGCCGTGAATCGCGTCGACATCGAGCGCGTCAACCATTTCGCGGTGGGCAATGCGAAGGTTACCTACCCATTTCCTGCTGTTGCCCAGTACGATGACCTCGGTTCGCGAAATTTCTACTCCGGACGAGGCGCTGACGCGGGAAGAATAAATAGACATATCCTGAGCCAGTACAGCGTCGGATATCCTATCGCGGGCGACATCACCGAGGGCCAGAGCCCCGCCCAGCGCGCCGGCTGCGCGTGCGAACGCCATGGCTCGATTGGGATCCGAAGCCACGGTGGTCTTGCCGCGGCGGCGGGCCTCTTCAATTTTTGCCGAAGTGAGGCAGGGCGATTTGACCTGCACAAAATGCACTTCGTCAGCGGTTAAGCCGGCATCCGCCATGGCGGCCCGCACGGCATCGGCAGTACCCTCGACCTGGGCCATTCGACCCAAAAGTTCTGATGGCACGGCCTCGGCGAATGCAATCCCCACAGCCAGCGCCGGCTCCTGTGGCGAAGCGGTAGCCGGCATGCGCGCAAAAACAGAGTAATGGGGACTCATCACCCCTTCGGTGCCTCCCGAAAGCACGCACGGAACGCGCTCCGCCGCGGCGGCCGGCGAAATCTTTAACCGGTCGCCCAAGAGCAACATGAGCGATTGAGTGAAATAGCCGCGGGTGAAGTCGTTGACCCCACCGTTGCCCTCGGTCTTGCCGATGATCGCGGTTACGTGGCGGGGATCTAACGTGCCGGCATCGAACAACGCAGCCAGCTCAGACAAATCTCCAGGGTTCGCCATGCTGAGGCGGAACACCCTGGCCTCTCGAATTTCAGTAGCGTTCATTGCAGAGCTCCTCCTCAGCCGGGAAACGGCCAATCCGTCAAGTCGTGGTCCCCCTACTGGGGCGCCACGACGGTTTGCGACTGCTTGGAATTAAAGATTTGCCGGAAATTGACCTTCTGTCGAATGGGATCGTCGAACCCGAGGAATCGGACGTTGCGGTGAATCGCCATGTAACAGGTGAGGTATTCGAATGGCACCTTGTAAACAAAAGGTGTCAGCGATTCGCGCATACCATTGGGCATGGGGAAATAGACATCAGCAGCCTCCACGGCAGCTTTGTCGTCCTCGGGTCCGATGATGAATACACGTGAACCGACGTCGCGCGCGGCCCTCGCCTGCTCAAGGCCCCGCTCGCGTCCCTCGCCTGCCGGGAGAATGATGAAGGTGTCTGTCTCCTTATCGGTAATGAAATACTCCTCGTGCGCCCATTCTTCGAGCTGCGCACAATGACATGGTTGGCGGAGAGCTTCGAAGAATTTGGCCATGCCAAAGTAGGCAGTGGCGTAATTGGGGCCTCCGCCGAGCACAACCACCTTGCGGTCAGGCGAGAACTGCGGAGCTATGACTTCGCAAAGCTTCTTTACCGCTTCGTCGGCCTGCGCCATGTGGCCGGCAGTGGCATGGAGTTCCGCGACGAGATCTTTGACCTGCGCAGCAGACAACACGCCCAGCTTCTCACCGAACGCAATGGAGGCAACGTAGAGAGCCAACATGCTCGCGGTATAGCTGATGGTGCCCGGAGTGATGACGCTGGTGCCGTCCATCGACTCCTTGATGTTCTGCGGAGAGTGCGCTCTCATCAAGGTTTCCGCTGTACGCGCCAAATTGCTCTCATCGCTTACTGTAACTGCGAACGTCCAGGCGCCACGCTCGCGGGCCAGGCGCACGCCTTCGATGGTCCGCGATACCGTGCCGGAATTGGATACGCCAAACACGAACGAATTGGCGGGTAGATCGCCAACCAGGTAACGCGAAAACTCCAGCGACTCAACCGGCTCCATCCAACGACCGGTGGCCTTCATCATGTAGTAACGGACGGCCAAAGCGGCGCAATAACTGTCACCGCAACCGATGGCGAATCCATTTTGAATGGTTCCGGGTTGCCGGTCTCGCAGCACGCTGCGCATAGATTCCAACATCTCGTCGATGTGCTTGCGGACAAATTCGGGCTGCATACCGATTTCCTGCAGCATGACTATTTTTTCGCGATCCATGGAACACTCCCTTTCATTCGTCGAGCTAGAGCGGATAAATTTCTGCCCGGCCGCGAAGAGCGGCGAGGCGCGAGTGTGCTTCTGAGATTTCCGGGTCTACGAGTGTTGAAGGCCCTAATCCCGCGACGCAGAAAGACGCAGAAACGGAGCCCCTCAACGCTCCTTCGAGCGCGCTGCCAGTTTCGGCGTAACCGACCATGAACCCCCCACAGAAGGAGTCACCTGCGCCGGTGGCGTCAATGACCTTAGACGCGATGGCCGGCAGGCTGATGTAGCTGCTATCTCCGGCGGAGTGGATAATAACACCCTCGGCTCCGCGTTTTATGGCGATGACTTTGATGTTGGAATCTAAATCGCGCAGCCGACGCAGGGCGTCCACGTCAGATGTGCCGGGATAAAGGGCGGTTACGTCTTGCCGGCTGGGCAGAAAAAAGTCAATCTGACGCAACATCAGAGTAAGTGCCTGCTGATCAACCTCAGCAATTCTGCGGTCGTCTACATCGACGGAGATGAGCCTGGCTCCATTCTGACGCAAAAAGGCCACGAAATCGGCCTGTAGATGCCAAGGCAGCGGACCCAAATGGCAATACGGATACGAACCGCTGCCAAGATCGGAGACACTGGGAGAGAACTCAAGCCAGTTACGAGTGGCCTGGCGAAAGATGAAGTGGCGTGAGCCGTCCTCCTCGTAGAGGCCCCAATTTCGCAGGGTCAGCTCGCCTTTCGTGGCCAGCGACAAGTCAACCCGATTTTCTCCGAGCGCGTTGACCGGAAAATCGTTGCCATAGCGGGCGACGATGGATGGGTGCACACCCCAAAGGGCCATGCCCAAGGCGGCGTACATGCAATTCCCCCCCGGCGTACACCACTGCGTGGTTCCATCGGCAAAGACGAGATCGTCGATGGTCAAGTTGCCGAAGGCAAAGAAAGAACGCTCGCTCACAATCTTGGCCCCGGCCGCATCACGGCGAAATCAACCAGTTCGGTGTTGTAGTAGTTGACTAAATAGAGAAGGGGCAGCCCGTCTGCGTCGTAGTGAGTTTCACGGATGAGCAGCAAGGGGTGGCCGCGACGCAGGTGTAAGCTGCCGGCAATTTTGGTGGTGGCCGAGACCGCTGTGAGTACCAGCTTGTTGAACGTTGCCTTGTAGCGCAGGGTCTTGATCAGGAATTCAAAGAGCGAACCGCCATCGAACTTTTGGATAGATGCGAACTCCGCCTCGCTGCGAAAGGTGACATATTCATTGGCCCAGGCGAGAGGGTCTCCGTCAACGAGGCGTGTGCGCTCAATCAGGGCCACCTGCGATCCTGCAGGGATATCAAGCGCCTCTGCAACCTCGTCCACGGCATTCACCTTAGTGATGATGCAGTTCTCCGAACCGGGCTCTCTGCCGACTTGACGGATGAGATCGGTCATCGACGTGCCCATATCCAGCTGACCGTGAACTAACTGGGGAGCTCTCTTACTTACGAAAGTGCCTACACCGCGCCGGCTGACCAGAATTCCGTTATGAATGAGCATGCGCGTTGCTTCCCGGAGTGTTGGGCGACTAATCTCCAAAGCCTGTGCGAGCTCAATTTCGTTGTCGAGTCTCTCGCCGCGGGTCAAAGCGCCAGAGACGATCTGTTGTCGAATAGCGCCGGCCACAGCACCGGCGAGGTCGCTGCGCTCTCCACGGGACCTGAAGATGTGCCCGGCCATTTCGGCTATGGTTTGCGGGTTCATAAGGAATGGGAACCGTGGAGCGCGAGTCGCACCTTTTTGGGGTGGGTTCGTACCCGCGGCAGCCAGCGTTGCATGATGTCTGACATCATACATGAGAACAGGCATCCTTCGTGAAAACAACTAGCGGCCACGCCAGCGCGGCGGTTGCCTGGTCAGAAACGCGCGCACGCCGTGCTGGAAGTCCTCACTCCCGTAGGCCAGTCGAATCAAGTCGTCGCCCTCCGGTAGCTCTGCCGAGCACAACCGCCGAATCGATTCCCTGGCCACGCGCATGCTGATAGGCGCGTGGGACAGCAATCGTTGACAGACCGCAATCACGGTTTCCTCGATGTGCTCCGGAGCGACGAGCCTGGTTACAAAGCCGCATGCGAGCGCCTCTTCGGCGGAAATAGACTCGGCGAGGAGCAGGATTCGTTTGGTTCGCTCAGGGCCAAAGGCGTTCACGAGCCGCGCGGTATTCGCCACAGATAGACAGTTGCCGACGGTCCGCGCGATGGGCGCCCCGAAACTCGCGTCGCTGCCAGCAATCCGCAGGTCGCACGCGGTTGCGATGATAAGGCCACCGCCCATGGCCGCGCCTTCCACAACGGCGATGGTTGGAACCGGTAAGGTCTCAATGGCGGCGATAACGCTTTCCACGCGCCGCTCATACGCAATACCGTCTTCGGCCGAGGCAAAGGCTTGAAACTGGCGGATGTCGGTACCGGCAACAAACGCGCCTCCTACGCCGCGAAATGTCGCGACGCGCACGTCGGCATCGGCTGCAATCCGGGAGCAGGCCGTAAGCAGTTGATCGTACATCTCCCAGGTCATGGCATTGCGCGCGATGGGCCGGTCGAAGACTATCTTCGCGACGCCGTCCGCAACTGCTAAATGCACTTGACCATCGCTCACCGCGCCAGCCCTCCTCGCCCACATCCCTGGTCGACTATTAAACACGAGACCCTCAGAGATACCCTTTGACAATCACACCGACACCGAGAATGCGCAGCGCCAGGCCAGCGAAAACGGCTACGACGCACAAGACGATGATCACCCAGTCCCATGGGGTCATGTGAATGTCCGACATAGAGGTAGTTCCTTCGCGCGCGCCGAAGCCGCGGGCATCCATGGCGGTGGCGAGCATCTCCCCCAAATCCACGGAGCGCAGCACCATCGGACCGATGATGGCAACGTATTTCCTGAGGCGAGAAAGAAGACTTCCCTTGCCCGCATTCAATCCGCGAGCCCGCTGGGCCTCCATAATTTTGGAGCGCTCGGCATTGATCAAGGGAATAAAACGAATGGCGGTGGACATGGTAAGCCCGGCCTTATAGGGCAGGCCCATTTTCAAGAGGCCGAGGGTCATCTTCTGTGGCGACGTGACCATCATCCATACGCCGGCGGCGGCCAGCAAAAGACCGACGCGCAGGCCCATGGCTACACCAAAGAGGAGACCATCGGTGGTGATCGCATGACCAAACGGCGCGACCAGCACTCGGCCCTGGTGAATATATAGCGGCCATATTCCCACGCCGAGAATCAGGAACCACATGGCTCCAACGAGGACGGGCAAAAAGCGCTTAAACGACAAGCGTGCGGCTATACCCACCAGAATTACGATGACCATCAGCGAGGCCAGGATGAGCGGATACTGAAACTCCATGGCTAACGCGGACACGGCGCACATGACCACAAGCTTGGTGCGCGGATCGATCTTCTGATGGATGACGGAGGGCTCGTCTACATAAATGCTATAGCCAACTGGCATGTCAGTTCTCTTTACTCGCGTCGAGCGCTTTCTTGAACTCCTGGTAAAACTCCTTGACGGTCAAAATATTTTTGGGGAATGGGACGCGCCGGTTGAGCTCATGGGCCACCCGGGTGATTTGCGGAGCTTCCACGTAAGCCCGCTTGAGTACGTCGAGATCCGTCAGGACCTCGCGCGTCGGACCATCGGCCAACACCCGGCTTTCCGCCATCACCACCGTTCGCCTGGCGTACTCCGCCACAATATTCATGTCGTGGGTGATGATCAGGATGGAGCGTCCTTCCTGGTTCCACTGACTGAGGAGATTCATGATGCTTCGTGTGCCTTTAAGGTCAAGTCCGGTTGTCGGCTCGTCGACCACCAAAATGGAAGTGCCCATGGCGATGACCGCCGCCACCGATAGTTTTTGACGCTGTCCGCGTCCCAGCAAGAAAGGGTACGTTTCGGCATCCTTTTCCATTTCCACCAACTTCAACGCGTGGCTAACTCTCTTGTCCACTTCCCCCGCGTCCAAGCCTAGACATCGAGGCCCAAAAGCGACTTCGTCGCGAACAGTCTTCGAGAAAATCTGCTGGTCTGGATTCTGGTATACAAAACCTACCAGGCGAGAAAGGACGTCGAGCCCGGCTTCGCGGGTATTATGGCTTCCCACCATCACATTGCCCGAGGTGGGAATCAAAGTTCCATTCAACATCTTGGCGAAAGTGGTTTTTCCGGCTCCATTCTGGCCAATGAACGCCACGAATTCACCAGGGGTTATGCGCAAATTGATGTGGTTAAGGGCGGGAGCTCTCGATGGCCCGTAGGAATGGCTTACATCCTGCACGGAGATAACTGGAGATTCAGAGGTATACATTGGATTTTTGCAGGAGCCGCGAAAGCAGCTCAACGGCTTCGCCTTCATGGGCGGTGAACTGCTCTGGAGAAATAAGCCCGTCGTTCATCAAGAGAAATAACAACTCCGCGACATGCGGCAGCCGCTCCCCTTCGGTTCGATGGAACAGGTCTACGTTGCGGAACAGGTCGCGCGGGGTCTCGTCTGCCACGATGCGGCCTTGATCCATAAGAATGATTCTGTCTGCGAACTCAGCCAACTGCTCGACAGCATGCTCGATCATAATGATGGTCACATCCTGCCGGCTGCACAGCTCGCGCACCACGGTAAACACTTCTTCTTTTCCCGCAGGATCGAGCTCCGAAGTGGGTTCGTCCAAAATTATCAATCGAGGTGACATCATCAGCGCGCCAGCCAGCGCCACCCTCTGCTTTTGGCCGCCGGAGAGTCCGAAGGTTTCACGCTGTTCTGTGCCATGCATCCGCACTGAATCCAGAAGGGCTGACAGGTTGGCGAGAATCTTTTCTCGAGGCCATTGATAATTGGCCGGACCGAAAGCCATGTCCTCCTCGACAGTCAGGCCGATGATCTGCGCTTCAGGGTCCTGAAATACCAGGCCAACCACTTCCCCAAGCAAGGCAGGTTTTACCTGCCGGGTATTCAACCCACAGACAGTTACGTTTCCTGCGAGCGACCCACTGGTAACATGCGGGATTAACCCGCGCAGGCATAGTGCGAGCGTGGATTTGCCGGCGCCAGACGGGCCGGTTATGCCAACGAATTCACCCCTTTTAATCTTAAAAGAGACGCCATTGAGAGAATCCTGCTGGGCGGTTGGATATCTGAACCGGAGATCTTCGACCACCACCTCAAACTCTGCCGCAGGCGATGTTTCAATAACGCCGGTAGTTGAATGACTCTCGAGGCCGCTTGAAAGGGCGGTGGTATTCGCCTGGTAGCGGTCCCGCCAGTAAAGGCCCCGCGCCTTCATGAAAGGATACAGGACCTGGATCAAGATGGGGGCCGCGAAGCAGGGGACGATCGCGTGATTGAGTAGAACAATCCAAACCATCGCGCTCCAAGCCAACGCGGTGGGAAGCATGTGAGTAAAATCCAACCAGCCGGCCACCATAATCGTGTGGATCAGGGGACCCACCAGGATTGCCCAGAGGAAGTAAGAGAAGACCGCTCTTGGGTACTTGAAGTTAGGCTCACGAACCAACTTGTAGGGGAGCCAGGTAAGGAAGGTATGCCCGAGGAATCCGGCTAAGGAGCCCACGGTCAATGCACCGGAAAGCGCATCGCCAATGGGCATGGAAAATGTGACGCCGATGGCCCCTGGCAGGCCGAACAACACGGCCAGCACAGGCGCCAGGCATAGGGTGGGATTCAAACCGCCCACACCGGGAATGAGTTGAAACTGAATCGTGCGTCCAGCGATATAGATTGCCGCAGAGACCGCAATCAAAGCGACGGTCGTCGCATCCCAAGAAATATTGTTGCGGACGAACCCGCGGCGGCTGATCGTCCAGCCGCCGAATTCCATGGCCCAGATGAGTACCGCGATCACCATCCCCGATAAGGCAATTCCAATTAACGCCGTATGCAGTGGCCCCGAAGTGAGTGAGCTACCAAATGGCCCGTGGATCATGCACACTCCTCAGCGCACGACCCGGTGCGGCTGCACATACGATCGTGGATACGTAATGCGTTGGTCCCAAGTGCGCCTAGAAGATCAGTTTCAGCGCAAATTGGATCAGACGCGGATTGCCGACGCCTGACGTAATCTGGCCAAAACCCGGTGATTGGAGGAAGGTTCCAGGCTCCGCGAACTGCGGATGGTTCAGGATATTGAAAAATTCAGCGCGAAACTGAAGCTTCATCCCTTCGCGGGGCAAGGGAATTTCTTTAAATGCGGAGAAATCGAAGTCGGTGAAGTCCGGTCCAAAGAGTGTCGATCGGGAGGCGTTGCCCAACACGCCAGGAGCGGCCTCAACAAAGCAGCTAGTCTTAAAGAAATTGTTGAGCGACTGGCCGCTGCTCAGCTTGCCGCTGCAGACCTGGTCTGGACGGTTAGACGCCGGGTCATTCCCTCCCAACGCCGTACCCGTCTCATTGACGGTGGAGAAGAAGAGGGGGAAGCCGGAAAAGGCATGCACAATGGCATTCACCTGCCAATTGCCCAACACCGCGTCCTCCACGCTATTAAATCCTTTGCCGAACGCCTGACCCCTCCCGACCGGCACCTGGGCGACCGTGCTGAAGGTGAAGTTGTTCGTGGGCGTGATCTCAGAACGCGCTCTATCCAAGATGGCAGGAACCTGCAACGGATAGTAGACTACCCCACCCGGCGTAGCCGCGGTGTCAGACAATCCATTGTCATAGGCGGTCGCCAAGGTGTATGCCGCCAGAAAGAACAACCCATGCTGGATCCTCTTCTCTGCCTTGAGCTGCAACGAGTCATACCTTGTGAGCCCGTGGTCGACGAAGTAATCGAACGAGTTAAAACCCGGGAAGGGCCGCAATTGCGCGGGGTTGTTTCCCAACGTATTCGGCGGCGCGGTGTTGAGGTTGAAATTGCTGGAAAGAATATGCGCCCCGCGTGCCGCCACATAGGCCCCGGTAGCTACGATACCCCACGGCAGTTCGTGCTCCACCGTGGCGTTCCACTGCTGTATTCTCCCTAGCTTGAAATTCAGCGGCTGAAGGCCGACGTCTCCTGTAAACGATGTTGGATCCCGATTCTCCACAAGCCGTTGAAAACCGTCGGAGACGGTGCTCGCCGTATTCACAAAGAGATCGTCGTTGAAAAAGCTGTAGCTGCCAAACGAAGGCAGATTGTCCTGTAACCCCTGGGCGCCCTGATTCCATCCGCCCTCATGATAGATGGCATAGCCGCTGCGAATCGACCATGTGCGGCTTCCAAACGGCGCCCACGCAAAGCCAACCCGAGGCTCCCACTGGGTCGGGTCAAATTGAACGCCAACGTTAGAGCCCGAATTTTGTCCTGCGACCAGGAAAAACGAGGCCGGATTGATGGACGGATTTACTCCTGTCGCTCCCTGCTTCACTGCGGCCGCATAGTTGAAGTTTGTAAACCGATTGCCAACCTCGGTGAACGGGGTTTGGGCGTTCCACGCCAGTCCAATGTTAAAGGTCAGGTTCGGGGTCACTTTCCAGTCGTCCTGAATCCAGGGCCGGAAGACCTTCCAGCGCCGTCCGGTTTCATCGCCTTGGAAGGTTTCATTTTTCGTTCCGCCCGAAGGCAGCCCCAGCAGCAAACTCGCGATGGGGTTACCCGTGGACGCGTCCTGCGCACCGTTTGCAAATCCCGCGGTATACAGATTGTCAAAATTGAATTCGCCCGCCTGCTCATTCGCCGTGAGCAGGTTGAACTGGTAGAGACGGACGCCAAAACCGGACCTGACATTATGCTTCCCGCGGGTCATGTCCAATTCGCCGAGATAATTGAACACGTTGGTGAAGGACCGGAACGGTGCAAAACCGCGGTCCCCGACGCTCCAATATCCTCCGCTAAACGACGTCTGCGTCAGGCCGGTGCTCGCGCCGCCTGTGTCTGCGCCGGGTATCCCGATCTCGGTCGAGATGTCGGTGCCCGTACCGAAGGACGTAATGTAGTCCCCGATCCTGTTGAATCCGGCGGTCAGCGTGAATGCTGTCGTGGGCGAAACCACATGGGTTTCGGTAAGCGCCACATTTCGACCATGGGCATCGAAAAATTGATTGCTAGCGAAGCCTCCCGGCTGCGCTCCGTAACCCGGCAGCCCCGACGGCTGGTATTTTTGCCCTTGATCGTAGCTAAAACGCGCAAATACAGTGTCCTTTTCGCTTACCTGATAGTCCACGCGGCCGGTGAATTGTATGTCGGAAAAGTCCTCGGTAGGCTGCGAGGCATAATTGGTCGAGAGATCCCCTGGGTTGTTCGGCTCGGGGTAAAAGTTCGCGAGAGCCTGCCCAGGCGCGCTGATCAGACTCTTGGGGATAATGTTGCAGGGCGTTCCGGTCCCCTGCGTGCCATCGGCGTTCGGCGTAACGGGATTACCGGAACCGTCACATTTGAAAGGCTGCCGCGTAGTTACCCCGCCGGTCGTAACCGTACTGTAGGGGTTGTAAATCTGTACCGCGGGAGAATCGGGAAAGGACTCAGAGAAATTCCCCTGGCGCTGCAGGGCCGAGGGAACCTGCGCGAGGAACGTCAAACCTCTGCGCCGGCGGTTTTCTTCCCAGTTGAAAAAGTAAAAGATCTTGTCCTTCTTAAACGGTCCGCCGAAGGATACACCGTACTGGTTTTGGATGAATTTACCTTTGGTGTCGGCGAAATAGTCTTTCGCGTCGAGCACGGTGTTGCGGAGGAATTCATACGCCGTCCCGTGGAACTGGTTCGTACCCGACTTGGTCGTCAGCAGCACGGTTGGGCCGCTTCGATATCCGTATTCCGCCGAATAGTTTGACGTGATGACCTTAAACTCCTGGATGGCGTCGATGGAGGGCAAGATCGCGATACCACCTGCGGATACTTCATTGTTGTCTATATTGTCCAGCCGCCAATCGGTTTGATTCTCACGGGAGCCGTTGGCTGAAAGCGAAAAACCACCGCGAATGGAAACTTCACTCGCGGCAGAGCCGTTGAAAAAACTGTTGGGGTCCGTGGTGCTTACGGTACCTGGCCCGAGCGTGGATAGCTGAACGAAATTGCGACCGTTGAGGGGCAGGTCCGCGACCTGCTCGGCCGTGATTACCTGACCCACCGTCGGATCTGTTGTATTTACCGCTACCGGGTTCGCCGACACCTGCACTTGCTCCGTTGCGAGGCCTGGAGTGAGATTGACATCGACTTGCCGGTTTTCGTTGACTTGCAGGGTTATGTTGGTTGCCTGCTGCGACTTAAAGGACGTTTTTTCGACGGTCAGCGAATAAACGCCTACGGGCAAGAGCGGGACAAGATAATTTCCGGAAGCGTCTGTTTCCGTTGAGCGCGCAATCCCTGTGTCCTGGGAAGTGATGGTCACTTTGGCGCCGGGAACGACCGCTCCTGACGCATCTAACACGGTTCCGCCTATGCGGCCTCTCTCTTGTCCCCAGGCGGTTGCCGCGCTTAGGGTTGCGATCAATGCAAATACGGCCACCAGGAGATTGCGCTTCGTGATCATTTTAGTTTCCTTCAACGAAAGAGTTTTTGGGCCCGGAGGAAGTTTTCGCCTCTGCTTGCCGCTTCGAGACACCCCAACCGGGAGGGTTTTCATGACTTTCAATGCTTCCGGGGCCCGCCGCGCTATTCCCTATAGACTATATTTTTGTTGCGCTATTCACTATAGGCTATATGGCCGATAACTGTAATTCACATGAATTTCAGATGTCAAATGCTTTTTAAACACCCGGGGAAGTGGCCGCCGAAGGTTTTGGATCGATGAGGAAGTCGGGTGAACAGGTTCGGGCATTATGGTTCTGGTTCTGCCCAGCAAGGGGAGATTCTCGCAGCCGACGTGGGATGCCAGTGAATAGGTTTGGGCAGTATGGTTCGCGTTCTGCCCAGCAAGGGGAGACTCTCGCAGCCGACGTGGGATGCCAGTGGGAAATACGAGCCCTACTCGCTATAGACTATATGGTAGACAACTGTAATTCACCTGAATTTCAGATGTCAAACCTTTTTTAAACACGCCTGTGGAAGTAGCCGCCCATGGTTTTCGATCGATGAGGACCGGGTGAATAGGTTCGGGCATTATGGTTCTCGTTCAGCGCAGCAAGACGAGGCTCTCGCGGCCGACGCGTTACAAGCCCGTAAGCGCAACGCGGCTTACAATCAGGATCCCGATTCACTCGGAACAGGGACGTCGTCGCCGACTTCCGACGATCGCTGTGAGGCTTCCCTGAGTTCCCGAATCATATATTTGCAGTCGGCAAGCATGTGTTTGCGCAGGACCAGCGTGGCTCGCCGAACGTCACGTTTTTCGATACATTGCAAGATGGTTCTATGATCCTCGAGAATGCGGGCCACTTCTCTTTGATTGAGCGTAATTTGTATGCGGACGATGCCAAGAGGCCGGGTTACAAAGCCGACCACCGACCTCAACCAACCATTCTGTGACGCCTCAAGGATGCTGTCATGAAACTCTGTGTTTTTCCGCGCCAGCAGCACAAAATCGTTTTTTGCGGCGGCCCGCTCGGCTTCTCTGAGGATCAGGTCCAATTTGTGCAATTCCTGGTTGTCAAGATTCTCGATCGCCAAGGGCAGCCCAATCATTTCGAGTGCCAGACGGCAGGAGTACAGCTGTTCAACGTCCCGTTCGGAAAGTTTTGTGATCCGAACGGTATTGCCTGAAGACTGCAATAAGCCTTCATGCTCGAGTTTTCGCATGGCTTCTCGAACTGGTGTGGGGCTGACGGTAAGCAATTCCGCCAAAAATGCTTCCGTTATTCTTTGCCCGGCCTTCAAGTTTCCATCAAGGATCATTTGAAGAACAGCCTTGTACGCACGTTCGTACAGGGGTTCGCGCGTTAATTTAAAGGATTCTTGCATAAAGGTGAGGTCTGATTTGTCTCCTGCCTAAACGAACGGTTTGCGACTGTGGCATTATGGCACGCGGACCGCAGTGTGCCAAAGTTCAAGAGAAGTGACGCGAAATACACTCAAAGGGTGTAGCTTTTTAAGTCAGTGGCTGTTCGGTGGCTGTTTCGCCCTGTGCAGCGAGTTTTTTCATTGCCGCATTTTCGCGGGTAACCTCACCAACCCCGCGACTGTGCAACGCTATCTCTGCGGCGATTGAACGACCGAGAATTCGCTGATCGATATTGCCAAACCGCCCGGGCACGAGGCTTCCGAACCAGCCGACCCAGACCGGGGTATGAGCGTTGCCGACAATGATGCCGGGGCGAAAGATGGCGAGGCGGGTAAAACCGATGTTGCGCACGGTGTCTTCTTTCATACCCATGATGCGGGCATAGCGAAACCGGCTGCGAGTTGAGCTTCCTACCGCCGAAAGCAGGCAGAACTGGGCGGTTCCGGCTTCATGGCAGCCACGCGCAAAGGCACCGACGACGCCGAGTTCAAGTCGTTGCAGTTCTTCCTCGCTCCAGCGCGCGGATCCAGAACCGACACCCACACAGCTCACGGCGCTGGCGGGACCTTGGCTTAAGACTTCGCGGGCAATGGCGGCAGTGCGCTCGGCAAAGTCAGCAGCGCCGGTATCAAGAACGACGTTGCGCACCCGCGATCGCGGCCCAATGGGCTTTCTGGTGACCATCACCACTTCCCGGCATTCCGGAATTGCCAGCAGCTCCGCGACGGTTGCACCGCCAACTTGCCCGGTACCGCCGAGGATCATTGCGGCGAAATTCTGCTTCATGGATAAGACCTCTGCTTAGGCGAGGATGCGGCGGACGCAGCGCTGCAAAGTCTCATTTGGTGATAATAGATCCATGCGCTCAATGAGATTCCTCCTCTCTTCAAGCGGGAAAAGTTAGCTTCTGAGCGAGGGTAATACGTTCTCACGTCATGGCAATGCGTACCATGCGCCTATGCCGTCCCTTCACCTCCGCCGGTTTTTATAAAATTGGATAAAATTCGATCTTTTTTGTGGTTTTGGGGCCAATTGGTGCGTGCAAGGGTTTCCGTTTTCCTGGCTCAGCGGCGCCGGCCGAAGCGGTTCTTTGCTATGAAGAATGGGACCCTGGTGTCTCGAGCGGGGACGGACGCGGGAGCTTGAGGCGCCCATGGCGTGTTTTCTGAAGGATGAAAGAGGTTAGCGAAAACGGACTGGCTGCGGTCATAGGCAGGGCCCAAGGGTATGGCGGGGGGTGGAGGAGCGGCCGCCGCCGCTGCCGCGGGAGTGGGTTCGGGCACGGCTGGGACAAGCACGTCTTCTTCCTGCGCAAGTGGAGGGTTTGGCTGGGGGTCGATAGCCTTATGCTGCTGGCGGCCAAGCCAGGCGGCATTATAGATATCCGCTGGGGGGAGTGGAGGGGCGGGTTTCTTCTCCGCTGAGCCGGCGCGACGGTCAGGGATCATGCCTTCGATGGCTACGATCATCTGGATGGCCTTGACCTGGCCGGTGATGCTGTTACGGGTCATTTCGGGGCTCATTTTGGCGAGTTCCCAGAGACGGTCCAGGACTTGTTCGCGGCGCTGCTCCTGTTGACGCAGCCGCTCTTCGGTGCGCCGGGACAGGTCGGCTTCCTGCTGGAGAAGTTGTTGCTGCATGGCGGCTCGGTGCTCGAGCATGTAGGCGCGGACACGGGGCTTGGCTTTGGTGTAGGCGGCGGTGTCGGGGTCGAGGCCCACGGCCTGGGCGGCATCCCGGTCGGTCATGGTTCCAGAGAGGACTAGGCGGGCAAAGGCCATTTCCTGATCGGTGATGAGGTCGCTTACTTTGTTTTTGGGCATAAGTGGCTCCTTGGAGTTATGAAAGAGAAGATAGGGACAAGGGTTTTAG